>VAWU01000050.1:26785-55373 GCA_005888325.1 Actinomycetota bacterium | reverse complement strand
GCCGCCTTGAGACGCCATCTGGTGACGTTGTGCGGAAGCGCTCAGTCGAGGCGGATGATGCCCATGCGCACGGCCCGGAGGACGGCCTGGGTGCGGTCACGGGAGTCCAGCTTCTCGTAAATCGAGGCGAGGTGGTTCTTGACCGTCTTGATGCTGATGTAGAGCTTGGCGGCGACCTCCGACGTCGAGAGGCCGTCGGCCACCAGCTGCAGCACCTCTTCCTCACGCCTGCTGATGATGGGGTCGAGCTCCTCGGCCGGGGTGTCGGCCCGCTGTGCCTCGGCGAGCATCGACGCCGCCAGCTCGGGCGAGAGCGCGGTCTCACCGTTGGCCGCCAGGCGCACGGTCCGCACGACCTCGTCGGTCGAGCAGTCCTTCACGAGGTAGCCGGCGGCGCCCGCGCGGATGGCGCGGGCGAGCACCTCGCGGTCCGAGTGCATGGTGAGGATGACGACCGGGATCTCGGGGAGGTGATCGTGGAGCTGGCGGGTGGCCTCCACGCCGTCGAGCACGGGCATGGTGACGTCCATGAGCACGACGTCTGGACGCAGCTTGGCCGCCAGGCGCAGCGCCTCTTCGCCGTCGGCCGCCTCACCCACCACCTCGAGGCCCTCCTCCTCGAGGGTGCGTCGCAGGCCTTCGCGCAGCATGCGGTGATCGTCGGCGAGCAGCAGGCGGATGGTCATGCGGGTGCCTCCAGTCGGCAGCGAACGGTGGTGCCTCGCTCCGGCGCAGAGTCGATGTCGATGCGGGCGCCGACCGCATCCGCGCGTTCTCTCATGCCCGTGAGCCCGTAGGAGTCGAGGCGGCCGGCGTAGCCCGACTCGAAGCCTTCGCCGTCGTCTGCGACCGTCAGCTGGGCGTTCTGCCCGTCGCACTCCCAGCGGACGCTGAGGTGGGCGGCGTTGGCGTGGCGCTCCACGTTGGTTATGGCCTCCTGGGCGATGCGCCAGAGCTCCCGTTCCATCACGAGCGGGAGTCGTCCGGTGCTGCTGTGCCGGAACGTGATCTCAAGATCGGCCCGCTCTGCGACCCGCTTGAGGAACTCGTCGAGGGTCTCGGCCATGTCGTGCTCGTCGGTGACGTCGGTGCGGAGGTCGTAGAGCGTCTCGCGCACCTCGGTGACGACGGTGCGCACGTCGGTGCGTAGTTGCTCGAGCTCCGGGTGCACGAGCTCGGTGCGCGATCGCTTCGTGATGCGGTCGAGCTCGAACGCCAGGTAGGCGAGCGCCTGGCCGATCCGGTCGTGGATGTCGCGCGCGATGCGCGACCGCTCCTCCTCGGCGCCCATTGTGCGCAGGCGGCCGAACCACCGTGCGTTGTCGATCGCGAGCGCCGCGGGCTCGACGAAACCGTCGAAGAGGCCGAGCTCACGTCGCCCGAAGTGGTCGGGCGCCTGGTGCTCCAGGGCGATGAGGCCGACGAGGCTGTCACGCGCCCGCAGCGGGGAGTAGAGCCCCGATCGCGAGAGCTGGCCCAGGCCCGGTCCCTCGCCCGACGAGAGGTCGGCGATCAGGATGCTGCCCGCGCCCGCCGCGGCCGCACGCAGAGGCGGAGGGAGGTCGGCGTCGCGCAGCGTCAGCTCGGGGCGCACGCCCTCGGCCTTGCCCAGGATCCAACCCGACGTCGCGTCGTCGCGCAGCAGCACTGCCGCGGTGTCGAAGTCGATGAGGTCGCGGAGCCTCGAGACCGTCGACGCCAGCACGTCGTCGAGGTCGAGCGACGCGGGAAGCGTCTGCGCGACGCGGTGGAGCGAGAAGAGCAGCGCGTTCGCCTCGGCCAGCCTGCTCATGCGGTCGACGGCGAGGGTTCGGCGGGCCTCGACCTCGCCGAACAGGCGGCTCGCGTAACCGGCGACGAGCGCGACGAGCAGCAGCTCGACCGTCCACTGCGCGGTGTCGAGCTTGTTGAACGTGGCGGAGTTGTGCGTGAGGACGTAGTGCGGGACGGCGACGCAGAAGGCGACCGCGAGCGCAGTGCGCACCGCGAACGCAAAGCCCCGTGCGAAGCCCGCGGCCATGACCGCGGTGAGCAGGCAGAAGATGAACGGCGAGCTCCAGTACCCCGTGCCCACGACGGCCCACACGTTGAGGGCGACCTCGGTGAGCACCGCGACGATGCTCCAGAGCCTCCCGTCGTAGTAGTGGAGCGGCCGGAAGGTGCGCCACAACGCGTACCCCAGCAGCACCAGTCCCCAGATGAAGACGTCGAGCTCGTAGACCTGGCGGATGGCGGTGATGACGAGCCCGACGGTGAGCGTGCCCCAGCGGATGCCCGGGATCAGAGGCCAGAAGGGGGCCAGCCGGTCGGACGGCGTCAGCTCCATCTCCGGCATCCCCGTCGCCCTGCCGGCGCGCAGCGTGCGCACGGGCGGCAGCGCTTCGGCGCCCGGTGGGTCGCGGTGAACAGGACCGCGCTCGCGGCTTGGATCGGTGCGTTGACGGGCTATGGCGGTGCCACCTCTCCTCCGAGGCTACGTCGTCGCGAGCCGGGGTCCTGGAGCGTCGGTTCGGCGGGTCGAGGCGCGGGGTTGAGCCTCACGCGCCGGATCCCTTGCCGGAGCGCGCCGGGGGGGCGCTGGCCGTGGTTCCGGCGCGGAGGTGGGCGAACTCGGGCAGGAGGCGGAACGGCACCGCGACCCGGCCCGGGTCCTCGCCGGCCTGGGTGAGCTCGTCGAGGTGCACCTGCCCCAGGAAGCGGCCCGCCTCGGTCAGGTAGCCGACGCGCTCCGGGTCCACGCCCATGGCCTGGGCCGCGGTGGCGTCGGTGGCCACCGGATCGGTGCCGAACACCAGGAGCCCGGCGTTCTTGCGCTCACCGCTGATGGGCCCGTTGCCGTCCATGCCGACGATGCCGTCGACGATCGCGATGTCGGGGCGCACGGCGGCGGCGACGTCGACGATGCTCTGCTCGAGCCCCGCCCAGTGCAGGACGTTCTTGGGCCACCCGTACACCCGCCCCGGCACGCACCCGAAGCAGTTCTTCAGCGAAAGGGTGACGCCTCCCCAGTGATGGGTCTTCATCTTCGGCATCGACACGACGACGTCACTCCGGACGACGACATCGGGGAGCCACAGCTCCCGCAGGTCGGTGAAACGGGATTGCAGCGGCCGGCGCACGAGCGGGGCGGTGTTGAGGTCGACGAACGGGGCCTCGACCGCGCGGAGGGCGTCGAGCAGCCCGGACCGGCTCACGACGTACTCCGTGTCGCGGCGATGGCCGGGCCCCTCGCCCACGCTCACCGATGCCGCGCCGAGACGCCGGAAGGCGACCACGGCGGCGGCCACGAGGCGGGGGTCGGTGTTGATGGCGGTCAACGGGTCGAACTCGACGAGGTTGGGCTTCAGGAGCACGGTCTTCCCGCGCACGTCGGCGCCCACCTGGCGCAGGCCGTCGGCGACGACGGCCTCGAGGTCGCGGTCGTAGGAGGTGGCCCGAAGCACCGCCACCCGTGAGCGGCCGACAGGTGGGAAGGCCGACCGGTCCCACGGGCGTGCCGGGTGCTGGAGCAGCCTCGCGCCCACCAGTCCCGCGGCGGCGACCCCGAGGCCGACCTCGGCCGTGCGGAGCAGGAAGGTGCGGCGGTCCATGCCCGGGGTCGCGGACTCCTCGTGGTCTCCGGGGCCGGTCGGCGTGCTCATGGCTCGCCGCCGACCCGCAGCCGCTCGAGACCGGGCCCGGTCGCGAGCGCGGCCCACGCCGTGGCGGCCACGTCGCCCAGGAAGGCGGTCGCCGCGAAGCGGGCGGCCAGCGCGTCCTCCAGCTCGGCGGGCGGCTCGCCGCCAGTGAGGCGCAGCGCGGCGAGGGTGAGCGCGAGCGAGAGGCCGCCCTGCTCGTCGATGGCCCGCTCGAGCAGGATGCGGCGGCCGCGCGCGAGCAGGTCGGGCTGGGCGCCCTGCAGCGCGAGCACGGCGGCCGCCGTCGTCTGCACGAAGGGCGCGAGGGCTTCGCCGTAGACGACGCGGTTGCCGTAGTTCCAGCCGCCGCCGACGCACTCCCGGTCGGCGAGCACGCGCAACCCGTCCGCGATCTCGGGCGCGGCGGGGCGCAGCCGACGGAGGGCGAGCACGGCCCATGCGGTGGGCTCCACCCATCCGAAGGTGGTGGGCGTCCAGCCCCACCCCCTCGTGGCGGTGTCGTGGGGCACGAGCCGGTCTGCCGCGGCGCGCCGGGCGCGGAGCCTCGGCAGCACGGCCAGGGCCCGATCTCGGGCGGGACCGGGGTCGAGCGCGAGGGCCGCCAGCGCGGTCGCCGAGGTGCTCTCCACCGGGCCCGGCACCACGGTGAAGCGTCCGTCCCGGTGCTGGTGGTCGGCCAACCAGCCGCGCCCGGCGGGGTCGTCGAGCGCCAGCGCGGCGACTGCCGTCGGTTCGGCCTCGGCGGCCTGGCCCGCACGGGGCCCGAAGCCGCCATCGGGCCCGCGCGCGTCACGCAACGCAGCGGCCAGGCGGTCGTGGAGCGCCGAGGACATCGGTTCCAGTGTGGACCGTCTCCGTCGGGTGACCGGCGCACCCTCGGAGGCGGTCCGCCCGGTAGGGTCCTCGCCCTGATGCTGGTGGTGGGCCTGACGGGCGGGATCGGCTCGGGCAAGTCGACCGTGTCCCGGCTCTTGAGCGCACGGGGAGCCGTGATCGTCGACGCCGACGTGGTCGCCCGCAGGGTGGTCGAGCCCGGTGGCCCGGCCTATCAGGGCGTGGTCGACCGCTTCGGGCCCGGCATCCTGGCGGCCGACGGCACCATCGACCGGCGCGCCCTCGCCGCCATCGTGTTCGCGGACCCCGAGGCCCGGGCCGATCTCGAGGCCATCACGCACCCGGCGGTGGGCGTGCTCATCAACGAGCAGTTGGCGGCGGAGGCCGGGACCGACCACGTCGTCGTGCTCGACGTCCCCCTGCTCGTCGAGTCGGGACGCACCGGGACGCCCGTCATCGTCGTCGACTGCCCGCCCGAGACGGCCATCCGGCGCCTGGTGGAGCAGCGGGCCATGGACGAGGCCGACGCCCGGCGGCGGGTGGCGGCCCAGGTCAGCCGGGAGGAGCGGCTGGCCCACGCCGACCTCGTGATCGACAACTCCGGGTCGCCCGAGGCGCTCGAGCACCAGGTGGACGCGGCGTGGGCCTGGATCGAGGGCCTGCGGGCCGCCGGCGAGCTGTGACGAGATGGCGATGATCCAGGTGCCCTATTCAGCCGGGGCCCGGGCCTTCCGAAGAGAAGGGCGGACGCCCGTCTCGGTGCGGGCACAGGGGAAAGAAGGCAGCAGTGGTCGGTCTCGTCTGGATGGCCTGGGTGCGAGCGACGCGGAGCGAACGAGGCGCGAGCCTGGTCGAGTACGCGCTTCTCCTGGCGCTCATCGCGATGGTGTGCTTCGCCGCCGTCAGCCTGCTCGGGAACAGCACGTCGACCAAGCTGAGCGACCTCGGCGGATCGCTCAGCGGGAGCTGACTCCGACCCACCCCGGGGGCGGCGCCCGTCGCTGACCGTTGTTGTCACACCCCCTCGGTAGCATCCACGGGGCATGCCGCCGTTCAAGGTCGTCTCCGACTTCGCCCCCGCCGGCGATCAGCCCAACGCGATCGAGGCCCTGGCCGAGGGCGTGCGCGCGGGGAACCGCTTCCAGACGCTCCTCGGCATCACCGGCAGCGGCAAGAGCGCGACCATCGCGTGGACCATCGAGCAGGTGCAGCGACCGACGCTGGTGATCGCACCGAACAAGTCGCTGGCGGCGCAGCTCGCCAACGAGTTCCGCGAGTTCTTCCCCGAGAACCGGGTCGAGTACTTCGTCTCCTACTACGACTACTACCAGCCCGAGGCATACCTCCCGTCGAGCGACACCTACATCGAGAAGGACTCGTCGGTCAACGACGAGATCGACCGCCTGCGCCACTCGGCGACCTCGGGCCTCCTGGCCCGGCGCGACGTCATCGTCGTGGCGTCGGTGTCGTGCATCTACGGCCTGGGCTCGCCGGAGGAGTACGAGCGCCAGATCCTCCGGCTGAAGATGGGCGCCCGCCACGACCAGCGCTACATCCTCTCGAAGCTGGTCGACATGCAGTACGAGCGGAACGACATGAACCTCGTGCGTGGCAAGTTCCGCGTGCGGGGCGACACGATCGAGGTGCACCCCGCGTACGAGGAGCACGCGGTACGGGTCGAGCTCTTCGGCGACGACATCGAGCGCATCAGCCGCATCGACATCGTCACCGGCGAGCACCTGGGCGAGATCGACGACCTCACGATCTTCCCCGCGACCCACTACGCCACGGGTGAAGACCGCATGAAGCGCGCCATCGCCGATATCGAGGTTGAGCTGCAAGAGCGCCTGGCCTGGTTCGAGAAGGAGGGCAAGCTGCTCGAGGCGCAACGCCTGCGCATGCGCACCCAGTACGACCTCGAGATGATGCGGGAGGTCGGGTTCTGCAGCGGCATCGAGAACTACTCGATGCACATCGACGGCCGGAAGCCGGGCGAGGCGCCGTACACGTTGCTCGACTACTTCCCCGACGACTACCTGCTCGTCATCGACGAGTCGCACGTCACCGTCCCCCAGCTCCACGGGCAGTACCAGGGCGACCGCTCGCGCAAGGAGACGCTGGTCGACCACGGCTTCCGGCTGCCGTCGGCCGCCGACAACCGGCCGCTGCGCTTCGACGAGTTCTACGAGCGGGTCAACCAGTGCATCTTCCTGTCGGCCACGCCGTCGCCCTACGAGATCCAGCAGGCGGAGGGGCGGGTGATCGAGCAGATCGTGCGGCCCACCGGGCTCGTCGACCCCGAGGTCGTCGTCAAGCCCACCAAGGGCCAGATCGACGACCTCATCGAGGCGATCAACGGTCGGGTCGAGAGCGGCCAGCGGGTGCTCGTCACCACCCTCACCAAGAAGATGGCCCAGGACCTCACCGACTACCTGCTCGAGATGGGTCTGCGCTGCCGCTACCTGCACAGCGAGGTCGACACCATCCAGCGCATCGAGATCATCCGCGACCTGCGGCTGGGTGAGTTCGACGTGCTCGTCGGCATCAACCTCCTGCGCGAGGGGCTCGACCTCCCCGAGGTGTCGCTCGTCGCCATCCTCGACGCGGACAAGGAGGGCTTCCTCCGCAGCGAGACGTCGCTGATCCAGACCATGGGCCGGGCGGCGCGCAACGTCGACGGCCAGGTGGTCATGTACGCGGACAACGTCACCGACTCCATGCAGCGGGCCATCTCGGAGACCACGCGGCGCCGCGGCGTGCAGCAGGCGTACAACGCCGAGCACGGCATCGACCCGCAGACCATCCGCAAGGCGGTCACCGACATCCTCGCCTCGCTGCGGCCCACCGAAGAGGCGCCCGTGCCCGGTCGCGGTCGCCGGTCGCGCTCGCGCGACAAGGTGCGGAGCGACTTCGCCGAGCTCCCGCACGACGAGCTGACGCGGCTGATCCAGACGCTCGAGGAGGAGATGCACGAGGCCGCCGGCGACCTGCGCTTCGAGTACGCGGCGCGCCTGCGCGACGAGATCCACGACCTGAAGCGGGAGCTCAAGCAGGTCGTGTGACGACCGCTCGGTCCCCGGCCTCTGGGGGCCCGGGTGCGAGAGTGGCGGTCATCGCGACCACGTCCGCGCCCACATCCGAGAGGATCTTCCGGCGAGGCCTCGCTGCGGGCGCCGTGCTGCTCGCGCTCTACGTCGGGCTGTCGTTCGCCAACGACCCTCGGGGCTTCCTGGGCACCGACACCGGCGGCAAGGTGGCCACGCTGCGCGTGATGGACGCGCGCCACCGGCTCGACCCCGACGTGGGCTACTGGGCGGCGCGCTGGGACCCCGATGGCCGGGTGCACCCGCTCTACTACACGGCGCACATCGGCCGGCAGTGGGTGAACGCCACGACCCTGCCGGTGCTCTACGCGGCACTGCCGCTGTACCACCTGGGCGGCTACCGGCTGGCGCTGCTGGTGCCGATGCTCGGCGCGGTGGCGGCCGCGTTCGCGGCGCGCGCGATCGCGCGGCGCCTCCACCACACCGACGGGTGGCTCGCCTTCTGGGTCGTCGGCATCGCGTCGCCGATCGCGATCTACGCCCTCGACCTCTGGGAGCACACGATCGGCGTGGCGCTCGTGGCGTGGGCGGTCGTGTTCCTGTTCGACTCGGTGGTGGACGACGATCGGCGCGGGGCGATCGTCGCGGGAGTGCTTCTCGGCGCGGCCGCCACGATGCGCACCGAGGCGCTCGTCTACGCGGCGTTGATGATCAGCGGCGCGTGCGCCGTCCTTCTCACCCGGCGTCGCCTCGGGGTCGCGGTCGCCACGGGCCTCGTCGTGGTGGCGGGGATGGCGGTGCCCCTCCTCGCCAACCAGGCGCTCGAGCGGGCGGCGGCCGGCGGCGCGATCCGATCGTCGCGCACCGTCACGTTGGCGACGGGTTCCAAGCGCTCCGACGCCGCCGTGCGCGTCCAGGAAGGCCTCCTCACCCTCTCGGGTCTCACCGCCGACCTCGAGCGGCGCGCCGAGCTCACGGGACTGATCCTGCTCGGGCTGCTGGTGGTCTTCGCCCGTGCATCGGCGGACCCCGGCCAACGCCGGGTGACGGCCGTGGCGGGCGCGGGGGTGGCGCTCCTCTACCTGGTGCGCCTCGGCAAGGGCCTCGGGTTCGTGCCCGGCCTGGTGGCCACCACGCCCATCGCCGCCGTCGCGCTCGTGTACGGCTGGACCCGCGAGCGACGTCCGGCGACCGTGCTCGCGTGCGCCGCGCTCCCGCTCGTGTGGGCGCTGCAGTACACGGGCGGCGCACCCCCGCAGTGGGGGGGCCGGTACCTGCTCGTCTCCGGCCTGCTCCTCGGCGTCGTCGGCGTCGTGGCTCTCGCGCAGCTCCCAACCTGGGCGCGGGCTGCGTTCATCCTGACCGCGGTGACGATCACCGGCTTCGGTCTGGCGTGGACCTCGGTGCGCACCCACGACGTCGCGCGCGCGTCGCGCCTCCTCACCCGGCAGCCGGAGCCCGCGCTGGTCTTCCGGGAGGCCCACCTCGCCCGCGAGGCCGGGGCGTTCTACGACCCGACGCGCCGGTGGCTCACGGCGGACAGCCCGCAGAACCAGACGCGCGCGTTCGACGTGCTGCGCGCCGCGGGCATCGACGTCGTCGGCGTCGTCGACATCGAACGCGGCCAGGCCGACGCCGACGTGGTCGGATGGCGCGCCCGAGGCCGCCGTCACATCCGGCTGTTCTCCGACGTCGATCTGCGCGTCACGACCTACGTCTCCGGCCCGTGAGGCGGGGCTTAGCGCGATGCGACGACGAAGTCGCCGATTCGTCGCACTTTGCCGAAGTGCAGCGCCTCGAGCCGTGCGCGGTCCTGCACGCGTGCGATGACGACGTCGACCGCCGCCGCGTTCCGACGCGACGGCGCGGGAGCCAGTCCGCCCGGGTAGGTGTCTCGAGGCGCAGCGAACGGCAGCGGGAAGAGGTACGCCTGATGCCGCTGCATGAGATGCGCGAGCGGTTGGTTGAGAGCGCTGACCACACCGCCGGGTGGCACCGCCTTCAGCGCGGCGGCGACCGCGGAGCTCCGGCCGGACGCGCGCACGACCTGCCAGACTTGCACCGACGCGGGCGCGTCGGGCGAGAGGGGCCCGCTGATCGCGGCGGCGACGACGGCCCCGGCGCCCAGCAGACCGCGCAGCGACCCCTGGGGGAGGCGGCTCGTGGCCAATGCCGCAATCGCACCGCCGACCACGAGGGGCACGAGCGGCGCGCCGTAGTGGAACCACGGAAGGTGCGTGCCGGCCCAGCGGGAGAGCAGCACGGGCAGCCCCGCGACCACGATGGCGGCGAGCCAGCGGGCACGCAGGACGGGCAGGAAGCCCACGGGCAGCAGCCAGTAGACGAGGCTGTCCAACGGGTCCTGCGACAGCAGCGCACGCACCGCCCGCCAGGGGTGGAGGGCGGCATCCACCGGGCTCGCGCCCAGGTGGCCGTAGTACGGCTTCCAGGTTCCGGGGTTGCCCAGCAGGTCGGGGACGACGGCGCCCGCGGCGACCGCGAGTGCGCCGAGCACGAGCAGCCGGCGCCGGACGTCGGGCGCGGCGACGATCGCGATCCCGATGAGGACGCAGCCCAGATCGGCCCTGCACGCGACGACTGCGAGCGCGGCCCATGTCATCAGCCTGCGGTCGCCGCGACGCGCGCCCAACAGGCACCACGCGACGAACGGGGTCGCGAGCGTCGATGGATGGAAGTCGAACACGGCCGCGGCTGCGAGCGGCGCGCTCAGCGCAACCGCGAGCGTGGCGAGCCCGCGGGGCACGCCCTCGTCGCGCGCGAGTGCGCGCAACGGGAGCACGGTGACGCCAAGGCAGATCGCCTGCGCGCCGAGCAGCCACGCGGGTGAAGCGATCAACCGGTACGGGGCGGCGAACAGGATCAGCACCGGTGAGAGGTGGTCGGAGAAGAGATTTCGCTGGATCAGTGAGATGTCGGGCGCCCGGCCGCGCGAGAGGAGCCACGCGCCCTGGTCGAAGACACCGAGGTCGAAGCCGCCCGACCAGAAATGGACATGACGCAACCAGGAGACGGTGAAGAACGTCGCGGCCAGCACGCCGGCGGCGACCAGGCCGCGCCGGTCACGCACGGGTGCTGATCGCCCAGGCTGCCAGCGGCAGGCCGGCGATGACGGAACGCGAGGTGTTGATCCACGACACGGTGATCTCCGGCGCGAGCACGGCCATCAGCGCGAGGAGCACCACGAGGTACGCCCGGACGTGCGGCGCCCCACGGGCGCGCCAGGCGCCGACCGCGATAGTGATCGCGAGCAGCAGTCCGACCATGAGCCCGGGAGCGGTATCGGTGCTGTGGATCCACCCCGAGAGCGGGCTGCCGAACTGGGACTCGGTGGAGATCGACGCGTGCAGCGCGTGGTTGACCGACGTGACCCATCCCATCAACACGATCGCCGGCGCGGCTACCGCCGCGAGTCGGGCGCGCCCGGGCATGCCCGGGGTGAGGGCCAGCGCGGGCGCGGCGAGGAAGGCCGTCTCCTTGGCCAGCGCCGCGAGCACGAGCGCGACGACGAGCAGGGCCCATCGCCGGTGCGCGGCAGCGGCGAAGGCCAGCAGGGTGAGCGCCAGCGCGAGCGTGTCGGAGAGCCCGAGCATGAGCGACACGACCACGCCCGGCGTGGCGGCGACGACGAGGGGGAGCCAGGGCCGGGCGCCGGGCAACGCACCCAGCGCCGCCGCGCTCAACCCGACCGAGAGCAGCCCGATGGCGGCGAACGCGAGGATCAGCCGCCTTCCCCCGTGGGGCGCCAGCGCCCACCCCACGAGCGGGAAGAGGATCCGGCGGTAGCGGTAGCTCGGGTCCTTCAGGTAGCGCGCCGTCTCGCGGGGCCGGAACGGCTTGCGGGCGATGGCGTAGAACTGCTGGCCGTCGTGCCCGGCGTTCGGGGTGACGACCAGCCCGGGCACCTCGCGGGCCAGGAGCCCGAGCGACGGGCCGACGGCGCCGGGGCCCACGAGCGCGCTCAGGTCGCCCTGATGCAGGGCCCAGGCGGCGGGCCAGACGCTCGCGAGCAGCACCGTGGCCACGACGACGAGAAGGTGCCGGCGGAGGGCCGGGTTGCCGCGGGGGACGGAAGCCGGCACGGGCGTCCAGGTTGCCACGGGCATGCGGTCCTATCGGCGGACTTCGGAGGAGGGTTCACCGCTCGCGGCCTCCAAAAGGGAACGTGTGTTCGTCGCCGGAGGCCGGTAGGGTGACGAACGTGAGCGACAAGCTTGTGATTCGCGGGGCGCGCGAGCACAACCTGAAGAACATCTCGCTCGAGCTGCCACGCGACCGGATCATCGTCTTCACCGGCCTGTCGGGGTCGGGCAAGTCGTCGCTCGCGTTCGACACGATCTACGCCGAGGGGCAGCGCCGCTACGTCGAATCGCTCTCGGCCTACGCCCGGCAGTTCCTCGGGCAGATGGACAAGCCCGACGTCGACTTCATCGAGGGCCTGTCGCCGGCCATCTCCATCGACCAGAAGTCGGCGTCGCGCAACCCGCGTTCCACGGTCGGCACGATCACCGAGATCTACGACTACCTGCGGCTCCTCTACGCACGCATCGGCGTGCCGCACTGCCCGAAGTGCGGCTCGGTGGTCACCCGCCAGACACCCCAGCAGATCGTCGATCGCATCCTCGAGCTGCCCGAGGGCACCCGGTTCCAGGTGCTCGCGCCGGTGGTGCGGGGCCGCAAGGGTGAGTACGAGGGCCTGCTCGACGACCTGGCCAAGCAGGGCTTCGCCCGCGCCCGCGTCGACGGGGAGACCGTCGACCTGGCCGAGGCGCGGGCCCGGCGCCTGGGCCGCTACGAGATGCACACCATCGAGGTGGTGGTCGACCGCCTCGTGCGGCGGGCGGGTGTCGAGCGGCGACTGACCGACTCGCTGGAGACCGCGCTGCGACTGGCGGAGGGCGTCGCCGAGGTGGAGATCGTCGGCCCGCGCGACGCCGACGGCGAGGGGAGCGACGCAGGCAGTGCCACGCTCACCTTCAGCCAGCACCTCGCATGCCCCAACGACGGCACGTCGTTCGACGAGCTGGCGCCGCGCAGCTTCTCGTTCAACTCCCCGTACGGCGCGTGCCCGCACTGCGACGGCCTCGGCACGCGGTTCGAGGTCGACCCCGAGCTGATCGTGCCCAATCCCGACGTCACCGTCGACGAAGGCGCGATCGCGCCGTGGGCCGGTGCGCGGGGCGAGTATTTCCACCGGGTCCTGTCCGCGGTCGCGGAGAGCTACGGGTTCCGCACGTCGACGCCGTGGAAGAAGCTCAAGAAGGCCGAGCAGAAGGTGATGCTCTACGGCTCGGGCACCCGCCAGGTGCACGTGCAGTACCGCAACCGCTACGGCCGCACCCGCTCGTACTACACGCACTACGAGGGGGTGGTGCCCTACCTGCAGCGCCGCCACACCGAAGCCGAGTCCGACTGGGCGCGCGAGCAGATCGAGGGCTACATGCGCGAGGTGCACTGCCCCGAGTGCGACGGGGCGCGTCTCAAGCCCGAGTCGCTCGGCGTCACCGTCGACGGTCGCAACATCCACGAGGTGTGCGACCTGTCCATCGGCAAGGCGGCCGAGGTGCTCACCGGCCTCAAGCTGTCAGCGCGCGACCGCATGATCGCCGAGCGGGTGATCAAGGAGATCAACGCGCGGGTCCGGTTCCTGCTCGACGTGGGCCTCGACTACCTCTCGCTGAACCGCTCGTCGGGCACGCTCGCGGGCGGTGAGGCGCAACGCATCCGCCTCGCCAGCCAGATCGGGAGCGGGCTCGTCGGCGTGCTCTACGTCCTCGACGAGCCGTCCATCGGCCTGCACCAGCGCGACAACCGCAAGTTGATCGACACCCTCGTGCGCCTGCGCGACCTCGGCAACAGCGTGATCGTCGTCGAGCACGACGAAGAGACGATCCGGGTCGCCGACCACGTCGTCGACATCGGGCCCGGGGCCGGTGAGCACGGCGGCGAGATCGTGGTCTCGGGCTCCGTCGCCAACCTGGTGAAGAGCCGGAAGTCGATCACCGGGCAGTACCTGTCGGGCAAGCGCTCGATCCCCGTGCCCGCCATGCGCCGCGAGCCCGGCGACGACTGGCTGATCGTGCGCGGCGCCCGCGAGCACAACCTCAAGAACATCGACGTCGAGCTCCCGCTCGGGTGCTTCGTCACGATCACCGGCGTCTCCGGCTCGGGCAAGTCGACGCTCGTGAACGACATCCTCTACCGGGCGCTGATGCAGCGGATCTACCGGTCGAAGGTCGTCCCGGGTCGCCACCGCACGATCGAGGGCGACGAGCTGCTCGACAAGGTGATCAACATCGACCAGTCGCCGATCGGGCGCACGCCGCGCTCCAACCCGGCCACCTACACGGGCGTGTTCGACTCGATCCGCAAGCTGTTCAGCCAGACGCAGGAGGCCCGGGTGCGCGGCTACCTGCCGGGGCGGTTCTCGTTCAACGTCAAGGGCGGGCGCTGCGAGGCATGCGCGGGCGACGGCACCATCAAGATCGAGATGCACTTCCTGCCCGACGTCTACGTGCCGTGCGAGGTGTGCAAGGGGGCCCGCTACAACCGCGACACCCTCGACATCATGTTCAAGGGCAAGAGCATCGCCGAGGTGCTCGACCTCTCGTGCGAGGAGGCGGCGGTCTTCTTCGCCAACCAGCCCACCATCGCCCGTCACATGCAGACGCTCGTCGACGTGGGCCTGGGCTACGTCCGGCTGGGGCAACCCGCCCCCACCCTGTCCGGGGGCGAGGCGCAGCGGGTGAAGCTGTCGGCCGAGCTGGCCAAGCGCTCGACCGGCCACACGATCTACATCCTCGACGAGCCCACCACCGGCCTCCACTTCGAGGACATCCGCCGGCTCCTCACCGTCCTCACGCGGCTGGTCGACCAGGGCAACACCGTGCTGGTGATCGAGCACAACCTCGACGTGATCAAGACCGCCGACTGGATCGTCGACCTCGGTCCCGAGGGCGGCGACGGCGGTGGGTCTGTTGTGGTCGAGGGCCCACCGGAAGTGGTGGCGAAGACCCGCGATAGCTACACCGGGCAGTTCCTGGCCCCGATGCTGGCCGCTGACCTGCGTCGTTAGGTCGAATGACCTATTGGTCCAGGTGAAAACCCACCGGTAGGGTTTGAGTGCAGGTACGTGCTGCCGGCTGACGGACTGGGGCTTGAGGGGGGAGACCGGCGCAGTCGGATGCGCGCAGAGCACGATGTTACGGGTATGAGCCATTCGACCTATTCCACCGGGATGCGCAGAACCAGTACGTTCCGGTCGCTTTCAACAATCACCGAGCACCAAGATCGGTGCGATACGGGGGACGAGTCGTGAACCTTCAGTTGCTTTGGCTCCACATCCAGCTGCGGCTGCACCGGGACGACAAGGGGGCCAGCTTGGTCGAGTACGCGCTGCTCGTCGCCCTGATCGCCGTCGTCTGCATCGCCGCCATCGCCCTGATCGGGAACTCAGCCTCGACCAAGCTGAGCACGGTCGGCAACTCCATCGACAACACGGGCAGCTGACAGTCGGAGCTTCGTCGGTCACCCGACGAAGCTCCCGTGCGCCCGGCGGTCGCCTCGCCTGAGGGCACCGAGCCGGGCTATGGCCCGAGGGCGCGCCGGTGGGGCGCAATACTGGAACCGTGCGGCGCGCCGCGAGACTGCTGCTCTACCTCTCCACCGCGGCCGTCGTGCTCGCGTTGGGCAAGGTGCATGCGCGCTACATCGGCGGCTACGACTACACGGGCTCGCTGCGCTTCACCTGGTCGTTCGCCTACATCGGGCTGCTGTGCTTGGCCGCGTACGGCGTGGGCCTGCCCGACCTCGCCCGCACCGGGAAGGTCGCGATCGTGTCAGCGGTCTTGGCCATCATCACCGCCGCGCTCGGCATCTCCGCTCTCCAACTGCTGATCGGCTCCGCTGAGCTGCCCCGGTTCGTGGTGTTCGGCGCCGCGCTGGCGCTCGTGCCGATCTACCTCGCGCTCTCGGTGGTTTCCGCAGGGGGCCGGGCGCGGGCCGAGGGCCGCGATCGGGTCGTGCTCGTCGGCGCGGCCGACGAGGCCGCCAGCCTGCAGGACGACCTCGCCGGCCAGCCGGAGCGCTCGGCCACGCTGTCGGCGACGCTCTCCCCCGAGGCCGCGCGTTCGCACGATGCGCGGGTCAAGCCCCTGGTCGAGGCGGTCGTGCGCGTGGGCGCGAGCGTCGTGGTGCTCGACCGCGAGGCGCAGGCGGACGAGTCGATCGTCGCCCAGGCTGCGACGCTGCACGAGCACGGCCTCCGCATCCGCACGCTGACGTTGTTCTACGACGAGTGGCTGGGCAAGCTGCCTCTCGCCGAGCTCGAGCGGGTGTCGCTGATGTTCGACATCGGCGAGATCCACCAGGCCCGCTACGGGCGGGTCAAGCGGATGGTCGACGTGACCGTGGGTGCGCTGGGGCTGATCGGCCTCATCATCGTGACGCCGGTCGTGGTCGTCGGGAACCTGATCGCGAACCGCGGGCCGCTGCTCTACCTGCAAACGCGTGTCGGTCGCAACGGACGCCTCTTCGAGATGGTGAAGTTCCGCACGATGCGGAGAGGCGAGGGGACCGACTGGACCGACCCGGGCGACCCGCGGGTGACACCGTTCGGGCGGTGGCTCCGGCGCACGCACGTCGACGAGCTGCCGCAGGTGCTGAACATCCTGCGCGGCGACCTGTCCACCGTGGGCCCACGGCCCGAGCAGCCCCGCTACGTGAAGGAGCTGATCGACAAGATCCCCTTCTACGACCTGCGCCATCGGGTGCGCCCCGGGCTCACGGGCTGGGCCCAGGTCAAGTACGCCTACGGCGCGTCCGATTCTGACGCCATGGAGAAGCTGCAGTACGAGTTCTTCTACCTGCGCCACCAGAGCCTGTCGCTCGACCTGAGGATCCTCGGCCGCACCGTGCGCAGCGTCATCGGGCTCGGCGGCAGATAGCGTCGCTGAACGAACGACTTCATGACCGGGACGCTGCTCGTCAGGGCCGATGGTGGTGGGCCCATGGGTGCGGGCCACGTGATGCGCCAACTGGCGCTCGCCCAGACTTGGGCAGGGCGCGACGGGCGGGTGGTCCTCGCCGCCGCGAACCTGCCCGGCGCACTCGCGACCCGTTGGCGCGACTCGGGGTTCGAGGTGAGCCGGCTTCAGGGCGACCCCGACCGCGATGCCGCCGCCCTGCTCGACCTCGCGGCGGTCGAGGCGCCGGACTGGATCTCGTTCGACGGGTACCACTTGGGTCCGACGCGTCAGAGAGAGGTCGCGCACGCGGGGTACCGGCTCCTGGTGGTGGACGATCACGGCGCGCTCGGCCGCTACTTCGCCGAGGTCATCGTCGACCAGAACCTGGGTGCGACCGCGACGGACTACGCCGAGCGGCCCGCGGGCTCCGTGTTGCTGCTCGGTCTCCGCTACGCACTCCTGCGCCGGGAGTTCAGCCACGACTCGCCGGCGCGGTCGATGACTTGTCGCGAGCCGTTGCGCCTTCTCGTCACGCTGGGTGGGAGCCCAGAGGTCGCGTTGCTCGACGTCATCCGGGCCGGGGTGGGTGCGGCGCGATGTGCGGTCGAGCTGGTCGAGATCGGGTCCGGCATGCCCGTCGCCGACGTGGCGGCGTTGATGGCATCGTGCGACCTCGCCGTGTCTGCCGCGGGGTCGACGTGCTGGGAGCTCTGCGCTACCGGGCTTCCCGCTGCGCTCGTGGTCACCGCACCCAATCAGGCGCCGGTTGCCGCACGCCTCGCCGCCCACGGTGTGGCACTGAACCTCGGACCGTCCACCGAGCTGACGGCCGCGTGCGTCGCCGAAACCGTGGAGGGTCTCGCTCGCGACCCGGAGCAGCGAGCGGTCATGGCGGCGCGGGGACGGGCGTTGGTCGACGGCCGCGGCGCGTCGCGTGTTGTCGCGGTCATGCGGTCCCGCCTCCTCGCGCTACGAGCTGCGGTTGCAGACGACGCCCGCCTGTTGTGGGAATGGGCGAACGACCCCACTGTGCGCGCGGCTGCGTTCTCGCAGGACCCGATCCCGTGGACGAGCCATCAGGCCTGGATGAGGGAGCGCCTCCGCGATCCGGCGTGTCGCATCTACATCGCCGAGCGACACGGCCGCCCGCTGGGCCAGATTCGTTTCCAGCCGAAGGGGCCGGCTCCCGGCCGTACCGAGGTCGGCCTGAGCGTGGTCGCCGGCTCCCGTGGCGAAGGTTGGGGCTCGGCCCTGATCATGGCGGGGGTGGCGCGCGTGCGTGAAGAAGGCTTCAACGAACCCCTCCACGCGCTGGTGAAGCGCGACAACGTCGCTTCCGCGCTGGCGTTCGATACTGCGGGTTTCGAGCGCATCACAGACCTGGACGACCCCGACGGGGTCCTCCACCTCGTGGCGGGTCCCGGTCAGGCTGGTCGTGATGCGTCGTAGGCACTGGGACGGGAGCTCCGATGACCGGCGCGCGTGACGTCATCGAGATCGGTGGCCGCCTCGTCGGGCCCGGCCATCCGGTCTTCGTGATCGCCGAGCTGTCAGCGAACCACGCCGGTGAGTACGAACGTGCCGCCGACCTCGTTCGATTCGCGGCGGAGGCCGGGGTCGACGCGGTCAAGCTCCAGACCTACACGCCTGACACGATGACGATCTCCAGCGACGACGATGTCTTCCGCGTCGGGGAGGGAACCGAGTGGGCGGGGCGCAGTCTCTACGACCTCTACACCGAGGCACAGACGCCCTGGGAGTGGCACGAGCCGCTGAAGGAGCTCGCCGAGAACGTCGGTCTCCAGCTGTTCTCGTCACCCTTCGATCGTCGCGCGCTCCGCTTCCTCGACGAGTTGGATGTGCCCGCGATCAAGATCGCGTCGTTCGAAATCGTCGACCTGGCGTTGGTCCGCGCGGCCGCGGAGACTGGACGGCCGCTCATACTCTCCACCGGCATGGCGACGAAGGCGGAGATCACCGAGGCCGTGTCGGCGGCGCGGGCGGCCGGTGGCGAACAGATCGCCCTGCTTCGGTGCAACAGCGCCTATCCGGCGCCTGCCGCGGAGATGGACCTTCGCACCATCCCCGACATGGCGGCGGAGTGGCGCGTCCCGATCGGTCTGTCCGACCACACTGTGGGCCTCGCGGCCGCGATTGCTTCCGTCGCCCTGGGCGCTTCGCTCCTCGAGAAGCACGTCACCCTCTCGCGTTCCGAACCGGGCCCTGACCGCGCCTTCTCGCTGGAACCGCACGAGCTCACGATGATGGTGGACGCCGTTCGCGAGGCCGAGCAGGCGCTGGGCACCGTCCGCTACGGGCCGTCCGAGCACGAGCACGCGAGCCTCGCGTTTCGCCGGTCGTTGTTCGTCGTGGAAGACGTCACCGCGGGCGAGCGCTTCACGACCGACAACGTGCGCTCGATCCGTCCCGGTGCTGGATTGGCTCCCAAGCACCTCGACACCGTGCTGGAGCGGCGGGCGGCGAGGGACCTGCGACGGGGGACGCCCCTCACCTGGGACGCCGTGGGAGAGTGACGCGGTGAACCGGTGAGCGCGAACGTTGTCCGAGGCGACGAGATTGGGCCTGGCCTCGTGCCGGGCGTGTCCGTCCTGCTTCCGACGTTGAACGAGCGCACCTTCATCCGCGATTGCCTCGACTCGCTTCTCGCTCAGGATTATCCGAACCTCATCGAGATCCTCGTCCTCGACGGTGGCTCCACTGACGGCACCGGCGATGTCGCAGCCGGCGACGGCGGAGTCGTGCGCGTGATCCCGAACGGGGGCATCACCGCGGCCGCGGCGATGAACGTCGGCATTGCTGCGGCCAGGGGCGAGATCGTGGTGCGCGCCGATGCGCACACGTTGTACGAGCGGGATTACGTCAGTCGCTGCGTCGACGCGCTCGAGGCGGGGCCTGCCGTGGTGGGCGGCCTGATGCGCGCGGTCGGGACGACCAACTTCGGCCGCGCGGTTGCGGCCGTCACGTCGCATCCGGCCGGCGTCGGGCCCGGTCGCTTTCACTACGCACGGGATGCCGCCGATGTGGAGACGGTGTACCTGGGCGCCTGGCGACGGCAGACCGTCGAGGAGGTCGGTGGATTCGACGAGCGGCTGCAATGGGGGGCTGAAGACCAGGAGCTCAACTACCGGGTGCGGCGCGCCGGTGGCCGTATTCGGCTCGATCCTTCGATTCGTTCGTGGTACTTCCCCCGGTCGACGCCCCGAGCGCTCTGGCGTCAGTACTACAACTACGGCCTCTGCAAGGCCTCGACGCTGAAGAAGCACCGCACGCTGCCGTACTGGCGGCCCCTCGCACCGGCTTCGATGGTCGTTGTCGTGACCGGCGCGACCGCTTGGGCGATCTGGTCCCGTCGACCGGCGCCGGCGATGGTCCCGACCGTCTACTTCCTCGGCTTGGTCGCGGTCGCGTCGCGCGTGGCGACCGACCCGGGCGTCGCGCCGCACCGGGCGCTGGCGGCGCTCGGCATCTGCCACTGGGCGTACGGCCTCGGCCTCTGGTCGGGTGTCTGGCGGATCGTGACCGGGCGTCCGTTCGACCACCGGCCGCGGCAGCATCGCTGATGCCGCTCCCGAACGCGGCGCGGATGGAGGAGTACGCGCGCAAGGGCGTGGAGCTGGTGTTGCGCCAGCTCGCAGTCGCACCCGAGCAACGCGCCGCGAGGCGGCTGCGGAGCGGGATGGGCCTGACCGACGGCCGGCCGCGGGTGCTCATCGTGAGCCCCCGCGACTGGGCGGCTCACGTGCAGTACGAGGCGGTGATCGCCCACGCGTTGCGTCGGCGCGGGGCGCACGTCGAGTTCCTCACCTGCGGCGGCGGGCTCGAGGTGTGCGACCGTGCGAACACCTACGAGGCGCCACCAATGCCGTGCACGACGTGTCGCCGCTACGTGGAGGGGTCGATCGCCGCGCACGGCTTTGCGATGCGGACGATCCGCGACGGTTGGTCCGGCGACGATCCGGGGGAGTGGCCCGAGCTCGACCACGTCCCAGCCGCGGACCTCGGCGCGGCCGAGGTCGACGACCTCCCGCTCGGGCGGGTGGTCGACATCCCCCTCAAGTGGTTCCTCTGCGCCGCCGCGCTCGAGGACGATCCGTTGGCGGGACTGACAGGACGGGCCTTCCTGCGGTCCGCCCGCCGCATCGCCCAGGGCGTGCAGCGCGCGCTCGACAAGATGCAGCCCGACGTCGTGCTGCTCCTGAACGGCCTCTTCCTGTTCGAAGGCGTGACCTGGGCGATCTGTCAGCAGCGGGGCATCGACGTCGTCACCTATGAGCGGGCGTTCCTGAAGGAGACGCTCGTGTTTCACCGGGGCACACCCGCGGGCTTCTACGACTTCACCGCCGAGTGGCCGGGCGAAGACCGCCCGCTCACACCTCCCGAGGATGCGGAGCTCGACGAGTACCTCGAGCGACGTCGGCGCGGTGCTGCCTTCGACCAGTTCTGGGCGTTCCGCGACCATGCTGTCGAGCGACGGGGCGGACGTTTGGTCACGCTCTTCACCAACCTCACCTGGGACACCGCGGTGGTCGGCCGCGACGTCGCCTTCCCCTCGATCCGGACGTGGCTCGACGCGGTGGTCGATGCCTTCGCGCGCCGTCCCGACCACGAGCTCATCGTCCGGGTGCACCCGTCGGAGCAGCGGCTCCCGGGCAAGCGGACGCGCGATTCGCTCGAGGAATACATCCGCCGGCGCTATCCGGCGCTTCCGCCCAACGCCTCGGTGGTAGGTGCCGACGACCTCACCAGCTCCTATCCCCTCATGGAGGCGAGCGACTTCGGCCTGGTGTACACGTCGACCACGGGCCTGGAGCTCGCGCTCAGCGGCACGCCGGTCGTCGTGTGTGGAGATGTCCACTACCGGCACAAGGGCTTCACGGTCGACGTCTCCAGCCCCGGCGAGTTCGTCGACGCCCTCGATCGCCTGCTCGTCGATCCTTGCGCGGATCGCCCCGACGTGGAACGTGCGCGCCGCTACGCGCACTTCTTCTTCTTCCGCGCGCCGGTGCCGGCACCCTACGTGGTCGAGCCGCTTCCGGGGTTGGCGCGCATCACCACCGACGACGCCGCCGACCTCGATCCCGGCAAGAACGCGGCGCTGGACCGCATCTGTGACGGCCTGCTCAACGGCACGTCGTTCGTCGGGGTGTGATCGCGGCGCCAGCCGGTCAGGCGCGTCCGATTGCAAGGTCTCGCAAGTCGCGCAACTCTCCCCTGGACATCGACCAGCGGGTGGCCACGAGCGCGTAGGCGGCCGCGCCAGCCAGCGCGCCGGCGAAGAGCGTGGCCCGCGAACCGAGCGGGAGCGCGACGATCCCGCCTGCGGCGAACGCGAGGGCCAGGGTTGGCAGCACGACCGGTGCCAACGTCCGCCGGACGAACTCTCCCGCCGGGATACCGCTCTCCCGGAGCACGTTGCGCGCCAGGGCGGGGGTGAGGACGGCGGCTCCTACCAGCGTCCCCTGCAACACACCCACCACGCCGACGACGTGCACGAGGATGANTTCACCACCACCGCGATCGCCGCCGGCCGCAGGACCAGCCCCGCCTCTCCGAGCCCTTGGAGCGCGTTCGAGCCAACCTGCAGCGGCGCGGCGACTCCGATGGAGAGTAACGCAACCGCGATCAGCCCGGCCGCTGCGTCGTAGCGGGTACCCACCCACACGTGGACCAGCGGCGTCGCGAGCACGATGCCGCCCATGACGAGGGGCATCGTCACCAGCAGCGAGTACTTCGTGCCCCGCTCGACGAGCTCCCGGAGAGTGCCCGCGTCGCCTCGCGCGCGCAACCACGCCGCGCTCGGGATCACCGCGTACGAGGAGGCCGCGAGGATGGCGCTCGCGGCATTCTGAACCTGGATCGCGATCTCGATCAACGCGACCGCGGCGGGACCGAACACGGCTCCGACGATGAAGCGGTCCATCGTGCGGTGCAGCACGCCCGTCGCGTTGAGCAGGCCGACCGACCTCCCGTAGGCGATGAGCCCTCGGCCCTCGAGCCGGTCCGGCGCGGTGAGGCGTACGCCCAGATGGCGATAGAGGAGGACCGCTCCGATGATGGTGCCCACCGCAGATGCCGCAAGGCTCGCGGCGGCGACGGCGCGGAGGCCGCCGACCTGAAGGGCCACGACCGTGGTTACCACCGCGACGGTCGTGCGGCGGATCGCGTCGGTGGCGCGCGAGAGATCCAGGCGCTGCAGGCCCTCCAGACAGGCCATGGTCGCGGCGGTCAGGAGGTCGAGCAGTGCCTGGCAGGCGAAGAGCAGAACGGCCGCTTCGAGCTCAGGCCGCAGACGAGCGGGCGCGCCGAACACCGAGGGGAGCACCGCCGCGCCGACGGATCCGAGGAGCAGAGCGCTGACGATGCCGAGCACGACGTAGATGCACAGGGCGCTGCTCACGACCCGGGCGAGACCGCGCTCGTCGTTCTGCGCAGCCCGGTCGGCCACCGCCCGCGTCGTCGCGATCCCGAGCCCGATGTCGGCAAGAGAGAACCAGCCGGTGATCGCAGAGAAGGTCTGCACCAGCACCCAGAGGCCGAACACGGTCGGGCCCAACCCACGCAGGAGCAACGGTAGGCTGACGGCTGCAACGACCATCGCCCAGGCGTTGCCCGCACCCGTTGCCGCCGTGTTGAGCAGCACGCGGCGCCGGAGGGGGAGATGATGTTCAGTCAAGCGACCGTTCCAGGGATCCGATGATGAGTGACGATGCGACGTCGAGTCGGTGATCTCACTCCATTCTGGACGAGGTGGACGTGCAGCTAGGTGAATCGGTCGTCGCGCTTCGTCGTCGAGGCCGGCGGGGCAGCCGCGGCATCCGGCGCGTCGTCGATGGAGCTCGAGGCTTGAGCCCCTCGGTCACCCTGGCCTGGGCGGCTCGAAGGGCGACGGGCACGCTTCCTCCGCGTCACGAGAACTCGAGCTTCACGTGGGCCATCGCCGACCATCGCACGACGACGATCGCGTGGCTCCACAACTACTGGTCCGACGCCTACGGCATCGACCGTCCGCAGCTCAGCGCCGAGCTGTTCGACCGGTCGGGCGCGTCGGTCGCGCGCTGGAGCGTCGACCTCGAGCCCGACGAGACGACCAGCATCGACGTGCGTGAACAGTGTCGATCGCATGGTGTGTCCCTTCCGTTCGAAGGCCAGCTACTGCTGCGGCTGGCCGACGACAAGCTCATGGCCGGGCGTCCGGTGCAGCTCTTCGCCGAGTACGAGCGCGACGACGGCGAGAGCACGGGAGTGCACGGCCAGTACGGCGAGATGGAGATGCCGGCGGCCCAAGTGGTGAGCGCCATGCGCGTTGATGCTCGCGGCGGCAATCGCACCGCGGTGATCCTGATGAACCCGTACAACGGTCCCGGTGGCCCGACTCCGATGCGAGCCGACCTCACCGTCCTCTCGGCCGACGGCCGGCATCAGCGGGCGCGGCTTCCGGCGCTGGCGCCGCGCGCGACCCGTCACGTCTACGTCGACGAGGTCTTTCCCGATCTGGCCCGGTTCCTGGGTGACCAGCCCGGACACCTTCGCCTCAAGCTCCCGTGCCCGAGCTCCCGCGTGTCGACGTCGGTGGAGTACGACGACGGCAGGTGCATCGCCAACCACGGCACGGTCGATCGCGTCTTCGATCAGGGCGCGGGCCGCCCGGTCGAGTCGGCGGAGGCGGGCCCGGTCGCGAGCGCGTTCGTGATCTGCGACGACCAGTGGGAGACCGAGCTGACCTTTCCGAACGTGTGGGGCCCGGTCGCGGGTGCCTATGAGGCCCAGATCGACGTGTTCGCCGGCGATGGCGCGCATCTGGTGACCCACGCGGTGCACGTTCCACGCGACGGGCTCGTTCAGGTGGCGATGACATCGGTCCTGCGCGACGCGGGCGTCGCGCTTCCAGTCGTCGCCCACGCGCAGGTGAGCGTGCGACCGGAAGCAACGGTCGATGAGTGGCCCGCGGCCTTCGACATCCTCGTGGGTCTGCTGCGGGGCGACCAGCTCGTCGGCGAGGTCCAGGTCGGCTCCGACTTCTACAACGCGGCCGTACCCGCGGGAGTGCGCTGGCCCGACATCCGCCGGACACGCGTCTTTGGGCGTGTGCGGCTCGGCGGTGGGCTGCGTACGCGCGTCTTCCTCAGCCACCCGATGGCCGGCATCGACGGCGCGTCGATCGCGCCCGCGCGGCCGCAGCTCACGTTGGTGTCGTCCGACGGCACGCGCAAGCTCACGCGCGAGGTCGAGATCCCGGTCCACGGCTGTCTGCTCGCGGACGTGACCGACCTCTTCCCGGAGGCACCACAGTTCCTCGGCGAATCCGGCTCGGGCACGTTGCGAGTGCGCGACACCGGCGCCCGGCTGTACGGCTTCTACTACGTCGAGTCAGACCGCGCCCGCACCGTGCCCGTGTGTCATCTCATCGGAGGATGAGCACCGCGCTGCTCGAAACCGTGGCCTGCGCGGTGTGCGGGTCGACGTCGGCGCGTCCGGCTCGAGTTCGCGCCCCGCGTGACGACCATGCCCGAGAGCTCGGCCTTCCGGGCGGTCGCAGCCGGTGGGTCGTGTGCGAGGACTGTGGGCTGGTCTATCAGTCGCCCCGACTCGGTGTGGCTGCGGTCGGCGACCTCTACGCCGGTGGCGACTACCACGAGATCCGGGGCGCTCTCGACTGGGCGGGCGGTCAGGCGCAGTTGCACGACCGGCCGGGTCGGGCGCTCGACATCGGTTGTGGCGTCGGCGGGGCGATGGTCGATCTCCGCGATCGCGGGTGGCAGGTCGTCGGCGTGGAGCCCGATCCGGTGCTGGCGGAGGTAGGTCGGACACGCTTCGGGCTCGAGGTGCGAAGCGGGTTCTTCGACGGCACCACGTTTGTTGACGGCGAGTCGTTCGACCTGGTGTACAGCTGCCACGTCTGGGAGCACCTCGCCGCACCCCGCGAGACTTGCATGGCCGCGCATGAGCTGCTCGCAAAGACGCGCGGCCATCTGCTCATCGTGGTGCCGACCTTCCGCCGGGCGCGCACCCTGGCGTGGTCCTGTTTCACCGCGCCGCACACGTACATGTTCACCGAGGTGTCGCTGGGCAACCTGCTGGAGGCGAGCGGGTTCGACGTGGTGCTCCATCGTTATGCTGCCGGCGCCGACACCGAGCTTTGGTTGCTCGCTCGGGCGAGAACCGGGCCCGCCGCCTCGGGCCGCGTGACCCGGCGTCGCGAGTCGCCCGCAGCCGTGCAGCGCGAGCTCGCCACCGTCCCGCTCCGCGCCCCTCTGGGGCTGCCGGGTCGGCTCGGCGATCACGCGCGCACGCTGATGGCGGACCCCACGGAGTTCACGGCCCGGCTCACTCGCTGGTCGCGGAGTCGCCTCGCCCGGGTGCAGTCCGCGCTTCGGCGGTAACCGGGCTCGCGTCAGCGCCGCTCGAGCAACCACCAGGTGACGTCGTCCCAGCCGTCGCGACGGCTCAGGAAGCCCGTGTCGGTCATCGTCAGATCCGGAGACGCTTCACAGAACAGTCGTCCGTAGTCGCGCTTGAAGAGCGCGCCTTCCTGACTCCGGTAGGCGACCTCGGTCGGCTCCGGCGCGAAGTACTCGCCGCAGAGAACCCAGCGCCGCGAGCAGCGAACCATCTCGCCCATGACCTGCGAGAGGGTGTCGTCAGGTTGATGGATGAGAACGCCCATGGTGAAGACCAGGTCGAACGCCCGGTCGCGGAATGGCAGCGCGCGGGCGGGTGACTCCACCGCCCGGGCGGACGGCACGCGCGTACGGAGGCCGCGGAGCGCACGCGTGTTCACGTCCACGCCAACGACGAGCCGGTAGGCCGCGTCGTCGGCGATCCACTCGAGGTTGCCGCCGATGTTGCAGCCCACCTCCAGCACCCGCGTCATCCGTCGCTCGCGCAGCGCGCTCGCCCAGAACGCACGGCGATGCGAGAAATCGGTGTTGCGATCGACGTAGTCGTCGCCGAAGTCGCCGCTCCAGAGACCCTCGAGGCGACGGGCCTCCGGCGTGGTGCTCGCTCGATCGGTCATCGTGTGGGCTCCTGGGTGCTCGGGCGGGTCAGAGGCGCACGGGGAACCGGCGCTCCTGCAGGAACAGCTTGGCTTCCCTGGGTGTCTGCTCGGTGAAATGGAAGATGCTGGCGGCGGCGACGGCTGCCGCACCCTCGTCGAGGGCCGCTGCGAAGTGGTCGTAGCTGCCGGCGCCGCCGGACGCGATCACCGGGATCGAAACCCCACCGGCCACGCGGCCGAGCGTCTCGAGGTCGTAGCCCGTCATCGTGCCGTCGCGGTCGATCGACGTCAGGAGGATCTCGCCGGCGCCCAGCGCTTCGACTTCCTGGGCCCACTCGAGTGGATCTCTCCGGGCGGTCACCGTGCCCGAGTGCGTCCACACCGTGGTCGTGCCCGCGTCATCGGTGCGGGTGTCGATCGACACGACCACGCACTGCGATCCGAATCGCTCCGCCGCCCGACGAACGAGGTCCGGCGTCACGGCCGCCGCTGTGTTGATCGCCACCTTGTCTGCGCCCACCCGCAACAGGCGGCGGACGTCGTCCAGCGAACGGACGCCTCCACCGACCGTCAGCGGCATGAAGCACTCGTCGGCCAACTCGTCGATCAACTCCACGTCGGGCGCGCGACCCTCGAGCGTGGCGGTGACGTCGAGGAACACGAGCTCGTCGACACCTCGGAGGTTGTAGACCTTCACGGCCTGCATGGCGCTGCCGATCTGCCGGCGGGAATCGAACTGCACGCCTTTGACGAGGCCGAAGTCCTTGTAGAGAAGCGTGGGGATGATCCGGACCTTGAGCATCGCGATCGTCAGAGGGCGAGGAACCTGCGGAGCACCTCGAACCCGCGCTCCTGACTCTTCTCGGGGTGGAACTGCACGGCGAGGATGTTGTCGCGTTGGATCGCCGACACGAACCCGCCGCAGTACGGCGTGGTGGCGACCACATCGGTGTTGTCGTGGCACGCGACGTGATAGCTGTGCACGAAGTAGAAGTCGCCGGCGGGCGGCATGCCTGCGAACAGCGGCGACTCACGCGCCGGTACCACCTCGTTCCATCCCATGTGCGGCACCCGCGGGTCCTCCGGTGTCGGCCGCAGCCGGCACACGTCGGCGTCGATCCAGCCCAACCCCGGCGTCTCGCCTCCCTCGTGCCCTGTGGTGGCCAGGAGCTGCATCCCCAGGCAGATGCCGAGGAACGGCACCCGGTTGCCGAGCACCTCGTCGTCGAGGGCCTTGTCGAGCGCGCGATCGCGGAGGTTCGCCATCGCGTCGGGGAACGCACCGACGCCGGGCAGGACGATGAGGTCGGCGGCGGCCAGATCCGTCGGCTCGTCAGTGACGAACGGCGCAGACGAGCACTCCTCGAAGGCGCGTCGCACCGAGTCGAGGTTGCACATGCCGTAGTCGACGATCGCGACGCGCTTCATCGACGTCGATCAGCCGGGGACGTTGTCGTAGTTGACCTTGACCAGGTTGCCGCCGGCGTCGTGCACCGGTTGCCCATGGCGATCGCACACGAAGAGCTTCTTGTTGGTGAAGCGGTCGCAGACCCCGTGGAACTGCTCGAGCGTCATGTCGATCTCGGCGAGCACCTCGTCGAGGGGGTAGCCGAGATAGCTGGAGGGGAACTTGCCGTCGTGCGCGCGCACCAGGTCGATCGCATCGGCGCGCGAGAGCCGGCCTCTCCGCACGTGCATGCACGCGTGATCGGACGCCCGCCCGAAGCCGTACTTGAGGAACTTGAAGTAGTCGTGGATGCCGGTGTGCACGTTGTCGAGGTTCTCGTAGTTGACGAGCGATCCCTCGACCGGTCGGGGATAGGTCTCGAAACCGTGTGCCTGTGAGAACAGCGCGTTGCTCAACCCGTCCCATCGCAGGTAATGGCCGAGGAAGATGCCGGTGACTCCGACTCGCCGCAGCTCTTCGTCGGTGGGGTAGGTGTATTGGATCAGGTGGCGCGCCTCGATGCCGGCGTGCCCGACGAGGTCGGAGACGCGGAGCCCGAGGAGGCCACCGAACTCCTCGAGCCAACGCCGCGTGAGGACTTTGTCCTCGGCCGCGGCGGCAGG
>VAWU01000050.1:0-26748 GCA_005888325.1 Actinomycetota bacterium | reverse complement strand
GCCCAGCTGGACGGCGATGCGGACCGGAACGGTGAAGATCGTCACGTGTTCGGGCCAGGAGATGTCGCCGACCTGGGTGAGCGCGAGCCGGTTGATCCTGCGTCGCACGACCGGGTTCGTCGTGACCTCGATGTAGTCGACGCCCTGCTGTTTGAGGTTCTCGATGTTCCGGCGACCGATGTCGGAGAGCTTGTCGGTGGTCGCGGTCACGCACAGCGGGTTGGCACCGAGCTCGAGCATCCGGATCGTCTGGAACGTGCTGTCCTTGCCACCGCTCACGGGGATGATGCAGTCGTAGTTCGCACCGTTGGTCGAGCGGTAGCGGTCGAGGATCTCGACCAGCTCGTCACGCCGCGCGTCCCAGTCGACCTCCTGCCTGCGCTCGAAGTGGCGGCAGGCACTGCACACCCCCTCCTCGTCGAAGAGGATGTCGGGCTTGGTCTCGGGCATCACGCAGTGCCGGCAGTACCGGATCACACTCTTGTCTCCCACCCGTCTGAACGGAGCTCGCTCCCTCCATTGTCGACCATTCGGCGATGGCGATTGAGCGTCACGCCACGTTGTCCCAGCGTAAGCGCGACCCGGAAGCGTCCGAGGCGAAGCCTGCGGCCTCGAGCACTCTCCGTGTCGACTCGTCGTGCGCGGGCACGTTCGCGGTCAAGGCTCGAACCTGGAGGTCGCCCGCGAGCTCGCGCTGCAGCAGCTCGACAAGCTCTCCACCCCGCGCCGGCCCACCCTGACCGGGTGCCACGACGACGGCCACCTCGCCGACCGCCGCCGAGACGTCGACGCGGACGATGCCGATGGTTCGG
The DNA here is from genome assembly GCA_005888325.1 of Actinomycetota bacterium. Lineage (NCBI taxonomy): Bacteria > Bacillati > Actinomycetota > Actinomycetota bacterium. Next base: position 25,936 of record VAWU01000050.1, on the reverse strand, counting down.
TCGTCGACGAAGTCCTCTGCGCCCCCGGCCCGCGCCGCCTCGATCGCGTCTTCGATCTCCCCCATCGTCGCCATGCCGGTGGAGAGCACGAGTGGGCGACGCTTCGACCCGACGTAGCGCAGGAACGGGAGGTCGACGAGCTCGAACGAGGCGATCTTGTACGCGGCCACGTCGAGCGCGTCGAGCTCGTCGACCGCCTGCCGTACGATCTCGAGGTCGTGCGCGGTGTCTACCGTCCAGCGCTCGTGGCCCAGGAGCTCGGGGCCGCGCAGGGTCGCGAGCCGGAAACGCTCGGGGTGGCGGTACAGGAACGGCATCACGTGCTCGCGTTCGGCCGGGTCTTCTGCTTCTGCGGCTGCGACGCGCAAGGCCTCCGCGCGCGCCACCTCGACGTCGAGGCCCTTCGGGAACGTGCGGGGGATCACGTTCGACGTGTAGTCCGCATGGCGTTCGTGATGGAGCTCGAGCGTCGCGACGATCACCTCGGGGTCCGCGAGGGGACAGTCGCCGGTGAGCCGCACGACGTGCTCCGCCGGATGGGCTTCCAGGGCCTGCTCGAAACGGGCGAGGACGTCGTGCTCCGGCCCTCGCACGACGCGCACACCGAGCGTCGCGCCGAGCGCCGCGACGGCGTCGTCGCCCGGCTCCGTGCTGGTGGCCACCACGAGCTCCGAGACGGGCAGCCGGCGTAGCCGCTCGAGCATGAACTGCAGCATCGGCCGCCCCCCCAGGTCGGCGAGGACCTTGCCGGGCAACCGCGTCGACCCCATCCGCGCCTGGATCACGCACAGGGTGCTCACCGTCGGGGGCACCCGCTCGCATCACAGGAGGCCAGCGAGCACCTCCACGACGAGGTCCTGCTCGACCTCGGTGAGGTCCGGGAAGAGCGGCAGCGACAGCAGACCCTCGTAGGCCCGCTCGGTGTTGGGGAAGGCGGCGTTGGGGAAGGCGTCGCGGTAGATCGGGTGGCGGTAGATCGGCACGTAGTGCACCTGCACGCCGATGCCCGCCCGGTGCAGCCCGTCGTAGACGCGGCGACGGTCGCGTACGCGCACCGGGAACAGGTGGTACGCGTGCGTGAACCCCGGAGGGGGCTCGGGCGGGAGCTCGAGCGAGAGCCCGGCGAGGCGCTCGCGATAGGCGACGGCCAACGCCTGTCGCCGGGCGACGAAGCGGTCGAGCTTGCCCAACTGGCTCGTGCCCAGGGCCGCTTGGATGTCGGTGAGCCGGTAGTTGTAGGCGAGGTGGTCGATCTCGTAGTACCAACCGCCGCCCGCGGGCTTGGGCACGATCCCGTGATGGCGGAACGCCCGCAACCGGTCGACCAGATCGGAGGAGTTGGTGGTGACCGCACCACCCTCTCCGGTCGTGATGGCCTTCACCGGATGGAAGGAGAAGACGCACATGTCGGAGTGCGCGCAGTTGCCAACGGGGCCATCGGGCGTCATCGCACCGAGCGCGTGAGCCGCGTCCTCGATGACCAGGGGCGGCCGGTGGGGGAGCGCGGCGAGGTGCATGGGCAGTCCGGCGTAGTGCACTGCCACCAGGCCGGCACAGTCCTGCGGGATCCGGTGGGGGTCGAGGTTCAACGTCGAGGGGTCGATGTCGACGAGGCCCGGCGTTGCGCCGACATAGCGGACGCAGTTCGCGCTGGCTGCGAACGAGAGCGGCGACGTGACGACGACGTCGCGTGGACCGAGCTCCGCGGCCGCCGCGGCCGCGTGCAGCGCCGCGGTTCCGTTCGCGAACGCGACCGCGAACCGGGCACCGACCCGCCGGGCCAGCCCCTCCTCGAACTCGTCGATGTAGGGGCCCTGGGTCAAGCGGTCACTCTTCAGCACCTTCACCACGGCGGCGATGTCGTCGTCGTCGATCGACTGGTGCCCGTACGGGATCACGGGAGCATGGCGGTGAGCTCCTCCCGCGTGAGCCACCACTCGTTCCGGTCGCTCGAGTAGACGAAGCCGTCGTCGAGCGGCTTTCCGTCCAGCCAGCGGGGGTGGTCGTCCCACCACGGGTGCTCGGGGAGGACCACGTACACACCATCCGCGTCGACGGCGTGACGGCTCTCGTCCACCGTGAGCAGGAGCTCGTGCAGCTTCTCGCCCGGCCGGATACCGACGATCTCGCGGGGCAGTCCCGGCGCCATCGCATCGGCGAGGTCGACCACCCGCATCGACGGGATCTTGGGGATGAACACCTCGCCTCCGACCATGTTGTCGAGCGCGAAGAGCACGAGGTCGACGGCCTGCTCGAGGGTGATCCAGAAGCGCGTCATGCGCTCGTCGGTGATCGTGAGGCGGCCCTCACTCACCTGCTGGCGGAAGACGGGGACGACCGATCCTCGCGAACCGACCACGTTTCCGTACCGGACGCAGGAGAGTCGCGTCTTGGAGAGCGACGCGTACGCGTTGCCCTGCACGACGATCTTCTCTGCACACAGCTTCGTGGCGCCGTACAGGTTCACCGGGTTCACGGCCTTGTCGGTGGAGAGCGCCACCACCTTTTGCACACCCGCGTCGATGGCAGCGTCGATCACGTGCTGTGCGCCGAGCACGTTCGTGCGCACGGCTTCGAACGGGTTGTACTCACACGCCGGCACCTGCTTCATGGCCGCGGCGTGGATGACGATGTCGGCTCCCTCCGCCGCTCGGGTCATGCGGGACCGATCACGGACGTCGCCGCGTCGCCGAAGCGGCTGAGCATCTCCGACTGCTTCAGCTCGTCGCGCGAGTACACCCGCACCACCGAATCGGGCCAGTCGCGGGTCACTCGTCGCGCGAACGCGTTACCGAAGGAGCCGGTCCCGCCGGTGAGCAGAATCGTCGCGCCTGAAAGGTCCATCTTCCCTATCCTGCCCCGCCCGACGTCCGGGCAGGTGCACCCGAAGCACTATCACCGTCGTCGCGTGAGCTCGGCGACTTGAACCGGGTGAGACGCGCTGGGCCGATCAGACGATCGCCAGCATGCGCTCCAACGCCACCCGGGCAGACGCTGCGGTCTCGTCGTCGACGGTGATGCGGTTGACCACCCTCCCGTCGACCAGGTTCTCGAGCACCCAGGCCAGGTGGGCGGCGTCGATGCGAAACATGGTGGAGCACGGGCAGATGAGCGGGTCGAGCGACACCACCGTGCGGTCGGGGTGCTCGGAGGCGAGCCGCTGCACCAGGTGGATCTCGGTGCCGACCGCGAGAGTGGAGCCGGCGGGCGCCGCCTCGACGGCTCGGATGATGAAGTCGGTCGAGCCGACCTGATCCGCCACCTCGACCACGTCGTGGGAGCACTCGGGATGAACGATCACGATGCCGTCCGGGTGCTCCGCACGGAACGCCTCGATGTGGTCGACGCCGAAGCGCTGGTGCACCGAGCAGTGCCCCTTCCAGAGCAGGAAGGTCGCGTCCTTGACCTCGCGCTCCTCGAGCCCGCCGACCTCGAACTTCGGGTTCCAGACCCGCATGTCGGCCTCGTGGAAGCCGAGGTCGTAGGCGGTGTTGCGGCCCAGGTGCTGATCGGGGAAGAAGAGCAGCTTCTCCCCGCGTCCCAGGGCCCACGCGACGACGGCCCGCGCGTTCGACGACGTGCACACGGCTCCACCGTGGCGGCCGACGAATGCCTTCAGTGCGGCCGACGAGTTCATGTACGTGATCGGCACCAGCTGCTCGATGTCGGTGATCGCATCGAGGGCGTCCCAGGCCTCCTCGACCGAGTCGATGTCGGCCATGTCGGCCATCGAGCATCCTGCGTTGAGGTCGGGGAGGATCACCTGCTGGTGGTCGGCGGTGAGGATGTCGGCCGACTCGGCCATGAAGTGCACACCGCAGAACACGATGTACGCGGCGGAGCGGTTGTCGGCCGCCAGCCGCGACAGCCCGAAGGAGTCGCCCCGAGCGTCGGCCCAGCGCATCACCTCGTCGCGCTGGTAATGGTGGCCGAGGATCATCAGCCGCGACCCGAGCGTCGATTTGGCCGCGGCGATCCACGCGGCCAAGGCGTCGTCGGTTGCACCGGAGTAGCGCTCGGGGAGCGCCGTCTGGATTCTGAGCATGAGGAGCGGACCTCCGCTGAGGAGCTCCGATTACGGCCGGCGGGGACAGCCTGGTCGCCCATCCGCGGGGTTGTCGGCCTCGGAGCTGATATGTCGCCGGAAACCAGGCCGGCGTAGCCCGAGTGTACGCCTGACGGTCACCTTGCGTCGCCCGTTCGGCGGTAGATGACGACGGTGCCGTAGCGGTGAGAGGTGAAGCCGGGCAGCTCGGGTGGCGGCCCGTCGAGCGCGGCGATGGCCACCGTGTCGATGGTGGCGGCCACCTCAGGCGACACGCGTGCGACCGACGCCGCGATCGGGAACGGCTGGCGCGCCTCGGCGAACGGATACGGGTAGGGCAGCAGGAAGTCGCGCTGGCTGAGGTGCGGGGCGAGCTGGTCGTCGGCCACCACCCGGTCATTGGGGCCGACGGACGAGAGCGCACGGCGGGCGTCGCCCGCGGCGACCGTCTCGTCAGTGAGTGATTTCGTGTCGAGCGGGCCCAGCGCGAGCAGCACGATCACGGTGACGGCCGGGACCAGGACCCGGCTTGCGGCGCGGGCGCGCTCGGCGTCGAGCCGCGTGACGCCGGTCGCGGCCGCAAGGAGCAGGAAGGGCAGTACCGGGGCCTCGTAATGGAAGCGCAACGTGTGCAGGTTCGCGTCCTGGGCGGTGAGAAATGGCAGTGCGACCAGGCCCGCGAGCAGCAGCCGGCGCGGGCTCAGGACGGGCAGGATGGCCAGCGCCCCGAGGCAGATCACCACGAGCGTGAGGTTGTCCACCCGGCCCAGGCCGAGCACGAGGCGGGGGAGCGTGCGCCAGGGGTGGAGCAGGGCGTCTCCCGGTGTGGCCGCGAGGTAGCCGTACCGCGGCACCCAGTGCCGGCTGGCACCGAGCGCGCTGCCGACCGCGCCGCCCACGAGCACCCAGGCCAGGCCAACGGCCGCGAGCGCGACGCGCTGCCGCCGGTCGCGCGTCGAGGGGGCAGCCGTCCAACCGGCCAGTGCCATCGCGGCGACGGCGAGCCCGAGGTCGTCGCGGATGAGCAGCAGCGCCACCGACATGAGGGCCAGCATGCGAAGGTCGTGGCGCAGCGCGGCGGCGAGGCCCACGACGAGGAACGGCACCGCGAGCGTTGTGGGGTGGAAGTCGACGAGCAGCGCGTTCCACAGCAGCGGCGTCGCCGCGTAGGCGACCAGGAAGCCGCGCTGTAGCCGGGCGTCGACACCGGCGGCGCGCAGGAGCGAAGGCACCGCGAGGAACCCGGTCGCGAACGCGATCGCCTGGGCGAGGAACAGCCACAGCGGTGTTGCCGCCAGCCGGTAGAGGGGAGCGAACAGCAGCAGCACCGGCGAGAGGTGGTCGGCGAAGACGTTCCAACCGATGACGGTGACATCGGGCGAGTGGCCGTGTGCGAGCTTCCAGACCGCCTGGTCGAACACCGCGAGGTCCATCGTGAGCGACCGGTAGCTGGAGAAGCGGTACCACTCGAGCGCGAGGGCGAGCAGGCCGAGCAGGGCTGCCACGGCGAGCACGCAGGGCCGAAGGTCGAGGTAGGGAGAGCGCCGGTCGAGGGAGGGCGCGGTGGGCGGGGCCACCGACGGAGCCATCGAACCAGTATCGACGATGGGTGCGGCACGATTGAGGTGTGCTCCAGCGGCCGCCTGCCGGCACCATCCCCGACGCACCCGGGTCCTACCAGTTCAAGGACCGTGACGGTCGCGTAATCTACGTCGGCAAGGCGAAGTCGCTCCGGTCGCGGCTGAGCAACTACTTCGGCAACCCGGCGCTGCTCCCACCGCGCACCGCGCAGATGGTGCAGGCGGCTGAGAGCGTCGAATGGATCCAGGTGCGCAACGACGTCGAGGCGCTCATGCTCGAGTACAGCCTCATCAAGGAGCACCGGCCTCGGTTCAACATCCGGCTGCGCGACGACAAGAGCTACCCGTTCCTCGCCATCACCCTCAGCGACGAGTGGCCGCGGGCGATGGTGATGCGGGGCCAGAAGCGCAAGGGCACGCGCTACTTCGGGCCCTACGGCCACGCGTACGCGATCCGCGAGACCCTCGACCTTCTTCTCCGCACCTTCCCCGTGCGCACGTGCTCCGACAACAAGTTCGAACGGCACCATCGCCAGGGCCGGCCGTGTCTGCTCTTCCACATCGAGAAGTGCGCGGGCCCGTGCGTCGGCAACATCGAGAGGGAGCCGTACGACGCGCTCGTCGCAGAGCTCATCGACTTCCTCGACGGCGACACCCAACCCGTGCTCCGCCGGCTCGACGCGCACATGCGAGAGGCGGCCGACCAGCTCGAGTTCGAGCGCGCCGCGCGCCTCCGCGACCGCCTGGCCAGCGTGCAGAAGGCGATCGAGAAGCAGGCGGTCGTCACCGACCGACCCGAGGATCTCGACGTGATCGGGATCGCGGACGACGAGCTCGAGGCCTCGGTGCAGGTCTTCTACGTGCGCCGCGGCCGAGTGGTGGGCCGCAAGGGGTTCGTCGTCGACAAGGTCGAGGACGTCACCCCGGCCGGTCTGGTGAGCCACGTGTTGGAGGGGCTGTACCACGAGGCCGCCCTGGGCGTCCCCAAGGAGGTGTTGGTCCCGGTCGAGCCGGACGACCAGGCGCTGTACGAGACGTGGCTCACCGGCCAGCGCGGCTCGCGGGTCACGGTGCGCGTGCCGCAGCGGGGCGACAAGCGGTCGTTGCAGGCGACCGTCACGCAGAACGCCAAGGAGGAGTTCGTCCGCCACCGGCTCAAGCGGTCCGCCGACCACAACGCCCGGGCGCGCGCGATCAACGCCCTGCAGGAGGCGCTCGACCTGCCCGACGCCCCGTTGCGGATCGAGTGCTACGACATGAGCCACATCCAGGGCACCGACTACGTGGGCTCAATGGTCGTGATGGAGGACGCGCTGCCCAAGAAGAGCGAGTACCGCCGCTTCAAGGTGCGCTCGGTGTCGGGCAACGACGACTTCGCGGCGATGGAGGAGGTGCTGACCCGGAGGCTCGCCGCGCTCCAGGCCGAGCGCGACCGTCCCCCGGGCGAGGCGCGACGCCGCAGGTTCTCGTATCCGCCCAACCTGCTCCTCGTCGACGGCGGCAAGGGTCAGCTCAGCGTGGCCATGAAGGTGGTGGAGGACTTCGGGCTCGACGACGAGATCTCGGTCGCGGCGCTGGCCAAGCGCTTCGAGGAGGTGTTCGTGCCCGGCCAGGCCGATCCGATCCGGATTGCCAGGCAGTCGGAGGCCCTCTACCTCCTGCAGCGCATCCGCGACGAGGCCCACCGCTTCGCCATCACCTATCACCGCACGTTGCGCGACCGGCGCATGACGAAGAGCGTGCTCGACGACATCACCGGTCTGGGGCCGGCCCGGAAGAAGCGCCTGGTCAAGGAGCTCGGCGGCGTGGCGGGAGTGAGAAGGGCGTCGCTCGAGGAGTTGGAGGCGCTGGCCTGGCTTCCCGACGCGGTGGCGCGCGCGGTACATGCCAAGGTGCACCTGCCCTGAGCCGGTGCCGCACGAGGTGGTGGCACCCCCCGCGCGACACCGGTCAACGTCCTGGTCCGGCCTGATCGTCGTCGGTACGGTTGCGACATGGGGGTGGCGGTCGCGCTGGCGCGCGAGGGATTCCGTCGGCGCCGGGCCGCGCTCGCCGTCATCGCACTCGTGCTCGCGGGCGGTGTGGGCGCGGCGCTGACGAGCCTCGAGGTGGCCGAGCGCACGCGGCACGCCTACCCCGACTATCTCCACCGCGCCGCGGTCGGCGAGCTCGTCGTGAACCCGAGCCTGGTGACCGAGAAGACCGAGGCGCTCATCCGGTCTGTGCCGGGAGTGGTCCGGGTGAGGAGCGACTCCCTTCTCAACGCGTCGGCGGGCAAGGGCACCTCCGACTTCGGGCAAGTGCGCGCGTCCCACGACGGTCGCTACGTCGACCAGGACCGTCCCGCCGTCGACTCGGGACGGATGATCAAGTCGGGACAGGAGGCGTTCGTCAGTCGCGGAGCCGCCGCGGCCCTCGGTGTGACCGTGGGCGACACCTTGCCGGTGTCGTTCTACGAGGAGAGCTTCGCGGGACCCGACGCCCCGACGGCCCCGCGGCCGATCGGCGCGGTCCGGGTCCGCGTCGTCGGCATCGGGGTGTTCCAAGACGAGGTCCTGCCCGACGAGCTCTTCCCGCGCGAGAAGCTCCTCGTGACCTCGGAGGTGGCGCGCCCCTTCGATTGCACGCGTCACCAGCCCGACTCCGGCGACCTCCGCTCCCTCGAGGAGCTGGCGCCCACGCTCGTGCCTCCCGGATGCGCGCTGTCGTACCGCTACTTCTCCCTGCGCGTACGCGGCGGGGACGCCGGCGCGGTTCGTTTCGCCGACGCGCTGGCGGCCCGCTTCCGCCAGGAGAACGTGCGGCTTCCCCGCGCCATGCAGGACAACCACATCGGCTACGAGGTCATCCCGTCGTTTCGATCAGACGACTCGGCACGGGTGCAGAAGTCGTTGTCACCGGTCGTCACCGCCCTCCGAGCGTTCGGAGCCGTCGCCGGGATGGCCACGATCGCCGTCGCCCTCCTCCTCATCGGCCGGCTCCTCCGCCTGCGTGGGGACGACGTGCGCGTCTGGCGCGGGCTCGGGATCTCGCCTACCCGCCGCACGCTCGGGCTCGCGCTGCCACCCACGGGTGCTGTCGTCGCCGGCCTCTTCGGGTCGGTCGCCGTCGCATGGCTCGCGTCACCGCTGGGTCCGGTCGCCAGCGCGCGGGCCGTCGTACCCGCCGGCACGCGCCACCTCTCGATCGCGACGGTGCTCACGGTCGCGGCGGCAACCGTTCTGCTGGGAATCGGCGTGACCGTCGCCGCCCATCGCGTCGTCAGGTCATCGGCAGCCACCGCCGGGCGGACGCCGGCGCCCCGCCGCTCCTTCCCTGGCGCAGGGCGATCGCCGGGTCTCGCGCTGGGCATTCGGGCCGCGACCGTGGGGGGCGGTGCCAACGCGTTGCTCGCGGGCGTCGGCATCGCCGTGGCCGCGGCGACCGCCACGCTGGTCTTCAGCGCCAGCTTGGTTCGCTTTCTCGACACCCCTGCGCGCTTCGGATGGCCGTTCGACATCGGTGCGCTCGTGAACGCGGGCTACGGCCAAACGAACCTCGCCGCGGTCGCCAAGACCCTCGACCGCCCGGACGTCGAGCGGTGGGGCCTTGCCGCGATGTCGGGAGGCCTCGCGATCAACGGCGAGACGGTTCCCTTCGTCGCCGGGCGTCGGGGCTTCGACGCGTTCACCCGCGCGCTCATCATCTCGGGCCGCGCCCCGCGCCGCGACCACGAGATCGCCCTGGGGTCGATCACCGCCCGGCACCTCCACCTTCACGTGGGGGACGAGGCAACCGTCGCGACGTCCCGGGGCAAGCGCAAGGCCCGCGTCACCGGTCTCGTGGTGCTCCCGAGCATCGGACCGTTCGAGTCGGACCGGGCGTCGCTCGGCACCGGCGCCTTGATCTCGTCCCCGCTCTTCGCGGCCGTCGTCGGAGGTGTTGACGTTGCCGACAACCTCGCCGGGTTCGTCGCCGTCGACCTGGCCGCGGGCGCCGACCCTGCGTCCTTCCTCGCCAAGGTTCGCCACGACCTCCCCGGGTGGGACCCGTTCCACGTCCCGCCCCCCAGCTATGCCGAGCCGGTCCGCCCGGCCACGGTCGTCGACGTCGCCGCCAGCCGGCGGGTGCCGGCGCTTCTCGCCGGTCTCCTCGGCCTGACGATGGCCGTCAGCGTCGTCACGGGCATCGCGTCGGGCACCCGGGCCCGCCGACGTGAGCTGGCCGTGCTGCGCGCGGTGGGAGCCGTGCCTCGGCAGCTGCGAGCATCGGTGCGCTGGCACGCGCTCGTCGTCGTCCTGATCGGTCTCGTGGTCGGCCTCCCCATCGGCATCGCGGCCGGGCGCGCCGGCTTCACCGTCTTCGCCCGTGACATCGGTGCGGCGACCCGCCCGGCAGTCCCGCCTGCGCTGCTGTCACTCATCGTGTTGGGCGCCGTCGTGCTCGCGTTGGTGGCGGCCGCCGTCCCCGCCCGTCGGTCGAGTCGATGGGCGGTGGCCGGCATGCTGTCGTGGGACGAAAGGGCTCACGCGTCGATGCGGGGCGCGGGCTCCGGCCCCGCCTGACGTACAGCTCGACGGAGCATCTCGCTTCTTGGTGCGCTCAACCACGTGAGGGTGGTTTAGCGCTACAAGAAGCGGGGTCAGCGAGCAGGCGCGGGCGTCTGGTGGCCGCATCGGCCCCCCATTTCGGGGACACTGACGATCCATGGCCCGGAAGCCACGGCAGGGCGGCGACCCCTGGGAGTTGAACGCCGGCTGGTGGCAGGACGCGTTCACCGAGGGCGCCGACCCCGAATATGCCGAACAGATCCTGCCGCTCGCGGCGGACCATCTCGCGGGAGCACAGGAGGTGCTCGACGTCGGCACCGGCGAGGGACAGGTTGCTCGCCTCGCTTGCGTGTCGGCTCCACACACGCGCGTCGTCGGCGTCGAGCCTGCGTGGGCGCAGTTGAAGGTCGCGGTCGCTCGCGCCGGCGGGCCCGTCTACGTGCGCGGGGGCGCGGCGGCGCTGCCGTTCGGCGACGGGCGATTCGACGCCGTCGTCGCCTGCCTGGTCTTCGAGCACATCGAGCCGCTCGACGCCGCGATCGCAGAGGTGGGGCGGGTGCTGCGGCCGGGAGGCCGTTTCCTGTTCTTCATGAACCACCCGTTGCTCCAGGTGCCCGGCTCGGGCTGGATCGACGACCAGGTGCTCGACCCGCCCGAGCAGTACTGGCGCATCGGTCCCTACCTCGTGGAGGACACGTCCCTCGAGGAGGTCGACAAGGGCGTCTTCATCCCGTTCGTCCACCGACCGCTGTCGCGCTACGTCAACGCGATGATCGCGGCCGGCCTGCTGGTCACGCGCATGGAGGAGCCGGCGCCACCGCCGGGGTTCCTTGCCCGAGCGGCGGAATACCGCGAGGCGGCGACGATTCCCCGCCTGCTGTTCCTCCGTGCCGAGAAGGTGGGGGGCGTCGGTATCCTGAGACGGACGTGAGCGAGTTCGTCATCATCACCGGTCTCTCGGGTGCAGGACGATCGCAGGCGTCCGACACGTTCGAGGACCTGGGCTGCTTCGTCATCGACAACCTTCCCCCGACCCTCATCGCCAAGGTGGCCGAGCTCGTGCAGGCGCCGGGCTCCACGACCGAGCGGGTCGCGCTGGCGGTTGGCACCGGCGCCTACCTCGAGGAGCTCGCACCCGCGCTCGACCAGCTCCGCAAGACCGGCGCCCACGTTCGCGTTCTGTTCCTCGAGGCGTCGAACGAGGTGCTCATCCGCCGTTACGAGAACACCCGCCGGCGTCACCCCCTCGCCGAGGGCGAGCGGGTATGGGAGGGCATCGAGCGCGAGCGGCAGCTCCTCGAGCCGGTCAAGGCCCAGGCCGACGTGGTCGTCGACACCACCGAGCTCAACGTCCACCAGCTGCGCGACCGGCTGCTCGACCTGTTCGGGCGCGAGACTCGGGCCAGCTTGCAGACGTCGGTCGTCTCGTTCGGCTACAAGCACGGCCTCCCGCTCGACGTCGACCTCGTGTTCGACACGCGCTTCCTGCCGAACCCGCACTGGGTCGACGCGCTGCGACCGCAGACCGGGCTCGACGACGACGTGCGCGCCTATGTCCTCGGGCAGCCCGAGAGCGACGCGTTCCTCGCCCAGCTCGACGAGCTCCTCGGGCTCCTGTTGCCGGCATTCGTGAAGGAGGGCAAGTCGTACCTCTCGATCGCGGTCGGGTGCACGGGTGGACGTCACCGCTCGGTGGTCATCGCCGAGGAGCTGGCCAAGCGGATGGCGGCGCGCGGCTTCGCTCCGAGCGTGCTGCACCGAGACATCGGGCGTTGAGGGGGTCGCGGGTCCCGTCATGAGACCGGCCACGGGTCCTGTCATTCAGGGTCCCTCCCCACGTCCTCGCTGCGCTGCGACGTGGGGCCCCTCCCTACGCGCCACCCGTGGCCTCGCTGCCACCCGCTCGCGCGCGTTGCTGGGTGCTGACGTGACCGGCCACGGGTCCTGTCGCTCAGGGTCCCTCCCCACGCCCTCGCTTCGCTGCGGCGTGGGGCCCCTCCCTACGCGCCACCCGTGGCCTCCCCGCCACCCGCTCGCGCGCGTTGCGGGGGTGGTGATGTGAACGTCGTTGCGCTCGGTGGGGGGCATGGGTTGGCGTCGACCCTGCAGGCCGTTCGGCGCTATGCGGATGACGTGTGCGCGATCGTCTCCGTCGCGGACGACGGCGGGTCGAGCGGGCGCCTGCGCCACGACCTCGGCATGCCCGCGCCGGGCGACCTCCGCCGCTGTCTCGTGGCGCTGGCCGACCCCGACTCGCTGTGGACCCGCGCCTTCGAGCACCGCTTCGAGGCGGGCGAGCTCGAGGGTCATGCGTTCGGCAACCTGGTGATCGCCGGTCTCACCGACGCGACCGGCGACTTCAGCGTCGCCCTCGAGGCCGCCGGACACCTGCTCGGCGTGGCGGGCCGGGTGCACCCGGCCACCCGCGAGCCGGTGGTGCTCAAGGCCGTGGCCGAGGGGGTGTCGGTCGAGGGTCAGACCGCGGTGCAGCAGGCGGGGCGCATCTCGGGCGTGTCGCTCGTACCCGCCGACCCGGCGCCTCCGGCCGCGGCGCTCGAGGCCCTCGCCGCCGCCGATCAGGTGGTGATCGGGCCGGGCTCGCTCTTCACCAGCGTCCTCGCCGTCGTCGCCGTGCCCGCGCTCCGCCGGGCCCTCGACACGACGCCGGGGCGCAAGGTCTACGTCGCCAACCTCCGCGAGCAGGTCCCCGAGACGGCCGGCTTCGACGTCGCCGCACACGTCGAGGCCCTCCGGTCGCACGGGCTCGAGGTCGACGTGGTGCTCTGTGACCCCCACGGTCTGCCGAGGGGCGAGATCCAGATCGAGTGGATCGAGGCGCCCGTGGCACGGCCCGACGGTTTGGCCCACGAGCCCGCACAATTGGCCCGCGCCCTCGCCGGTCTGGTCGGATAGGCGAGGTCGACACCGCAGTACGACAGGAGGACCAACAAAATGGCAACACGCGTCGGCATCAACGGCTTCGGTCGCATCGGCCGCAACTTCTACCGGGCGACGAAGAAGTCGGGCGCCGATGTCGCCGTCGTCGCGGTGAACGACCTCACGTCGCCTGAGGTCAACGCCCACCTGCTGAAGTACGACTCCACCTTCGGTCGCCTCGACGACGAGGTGAAGGTCACCGGCGACGGGATCCGCGTCGGTGCTGACTCGTTCAAGGTGCTCTCCGAACGCGACCCCAAGGCGCTTCCCTGGGCCGACCTCGGTGTCGACGTGGTCATCGAGTCCACGGGCATCTTCACCGACCGCGACAAGGCCGCCGCCCACATCGACGCCGGCGCACCGCGCGTGATCATCTCGGCGCCTGCCTCGGGTGCCGACGCAACGTTCGTCATCGGCGTCAACGACGACACGTTCGATCCGGCCAAGCACACCGTCGTCTCCAACGCCTCGTGCACGACCAACTGCTTCGTGCCGATGATCAAGGTGCTCGACGACGCCTTCGGTGTGGAGCGGGGGCTCATGACGACGGTGCACGCGTACACCAACGACCAGAACCTGCTCGACCTCGTGCACAAGGACCTGCGCCGGGCCCGTGCAGCTGCGGTCAACATCATTCCCGCCTCCACGGGAGCGGCTCGGGCCACCAGCCTCGTGATGGAGAGCATGAAGGGCCGCCTCGATGGCACCGCCCTCCGGGTTCCCGTGCAGGACGGCTCCGTCACTGACTTCACCGGCCTGCTCGGCAGGGACGTCACCGTCGACGAGATCACCGAGGACCCCATCGTGTCGTCCGACGTCGTCGGTTCGCCCGCGTCGTGCACGTTCGACGCGCCGCTCACGATGGTGTTGGGCAACATGGTCAAGGTGTTGGGCTGGTACGACAACGAGTGGGGCTACTCGAACCGCCTGGTCGACCTGGCCGCGATCGTCGGCTCCGCCAACAAGTGACCCGCACCGGTTGAGCGTCCCCCAACTCGAGGACCTTCCCGACCCACGCGGCAAGCGCGTTCTTCTACGCGCCGACTTCAACGTGCCGATCACCGCCGGCCGCATCGACGACGATCTGCGCATCCGCGCCGCGCTGCCCACCATCGAGTGGTTGCGGAAGCACGACGTCGCCTCGGTCACCGCGTGCAGTCACCTGGGCCGGCCCAAGGGCAAGCCCGACCCGCGGTATTCGATGGAGCCGGTGCGGGCGCGGCTGGCCGAGCTGGCGCCCGAGGTCGAGCTGCTCGAGAACCTGCGCTTCGACCCGGGCGAGGAGGGCAACGACCCCGCGTTCGTCGAGCGCCTGGTCGCGGGCCGCGACCTCTACGTCAACGACGCCTTCGGTTCGTCCCACCGGGCCCATGCGTCGATCGTCGGCCCCCCCGCCCGGCTTCCGAGCGCGGCGGGGCGGCTGCTCGCACGCGAGGTCGAGGTGTTGGGCACCCTGCTTCACGCGCCCCGCCGCCCCTTCGTCGCGGTGTTGGGCGGAGCCAAGGTGCACGACAAGCTCGGCGTGATCCGCGCCCTGCTCGCGCGGGTCGACACGCTTCTCGTCGGCGGGGGCATGTGCTTCACGTTCCTCGCCGCCCAGGGTCACGAGGTGGGCGACTCGCTGCTCGAGGTCGACCAGCTCGACGCCTGCCGGGAGCTCCTCGCCGGTCTCACGCCCGTCCTCGTGCCGTCCGACATCGTGGCTGCCGACCCCGACGGCGACGAGGTCCGCACCGTGAGCCGCGACGTTCCCCGACGTTGGAGGGGCTTCGACATCGGACCCGGGACGGCTGCGGAGTTCGCCGACGCCATCGTCGAGGCGGGCACCGTCTTCTGGAACGGGCCGATGGGCGTCTTCGAGGACGAGCGCTTCGCGGCGGGCACGCGCGCGGTGGCGGAAGCGGTGGCAGCGTGCCCCGGCTTCACCGTGGTCGGCGGCGGCGACAGCGCGGCTGCCCTGGCCAAGTTCGGGCTCGACGGCCAGGTCGACCACGTGTCCACCGGCGGTGGCGCTTCGCTGGAGTACCTCGAGCAGGGTGACCTGCCCGGGCTCGCGGCACTGAGAGGAGCGTCCAATGCCCGCTGAGCCGACGCGGAAGCCGCTCATGAGCGGCAACTGGAAGATGCACCACAACCACCTGGAGGCGATCCAGTTCGTGCAGAAGCTGAGCTACGCGCTCAACGCCGCGGACTATGACGCAGTCGACGTCTCGTTGCACCCACCGTTCACCGACCTCCGGTCGATCCAGACGGTGCTCGACGCGGACCGCATCCCGATCCTGCTCGGCGCGCAGAACTGCCATTGGGACGACAAGGGTGCGTTCACCGGCGAGGTGTCGCCGCCGATGCTGGCCAAGCTGGCTGTGGACCTCGTGATCGTCGGCCACTCGGAGCGACGCGAGATCTTCCACGAGAGCGACGAGTGGGTGAACCGGAAGGTGAAGGCCGTGCTCGCCGCACAGATGACGCCGATCATGTGCGTCGGGGAGACGCTCGCCGAGCGCGAGGCGGGTGACGCCGAGGCCAAGGTCGACCGGCAGGTGCGCGCCGGCCTCACGGGCGTCGCGGCCCATCAGGCGGCGGGCATGGTCATCGCCTACGAGCCGATCTGGGCCATCGGCACGGGCCAGACCGCAACTCCCGACGACGCGCAAGCGATGTGCGCCGCGGTGCGGGGTGTCGTCGCCGACCTCTACGACGCGGGCACCGCGGCCGCGACTCGCATCCAGTACGGCGGGTCGGTGAAGCCGGGGAACACCGCCGAGCTCATGAGCCGACCCGATGTCGACGGCGCCCTTGTCGGCGGCGCGAGCCTCGACCCCGACTCGTTCGCTCAAATCGTGCGGTTCCGGCTGGTTGCATAGCGCTTGACGGTGAACCGTCGAAGGCCTCTGGTAACCTTCGTTCCGGTGGTCCGCCCCCACGAGAGTTCACCACTGTGCTGACTGCGATCATCGTCGTCATCCACATCATCGTCTCGCTCATGCTCGTGCTGCTCGTGCTGCTCCACAGCGGCCGGGGTGGCGGCTTGTCCGACATGTTCGGTGGCGGCATGGGCAGCGCGGCGGCCGGGTCCACCGTGGTCGAGCGCAACCTCGATCGCATCACCGTCGCCACGGCGATCATCTTCGCCTTCACGACGCTCATCCTGGCCTTACGGCTGCAATAGAGAGTCCCCCCCAAGAGCCCCCCGGCTCGGGACAAGGAGGTTCCGAACCAGTGCAACGCATGCGAGGCGGCAAGCTACTGCTCGTACCCCTGCTCGCGGCCTTGATCGTGGCCGCCGGCTGCGGCAGCGACAAGAAGAAGACGACGGCCAGCCCGACGACAGAACAGGGAACAGTGGCCAAGGGTGGCACCCTCGTGCTCGGTGCCGAGCAGAATGGCGACTGCGCCGACTGGCTGGGGGCGTGCGCCGGCGCTTCGTGGAACATCTACATGATCCAGCAGCACACGGTGCCGCGGGCCTTCAACGTGAAGCCCGACGGCGAGTACGAGCCAAGTGTTCTGCTCGACGGTGAACCCACGTTCGAGAGCACCCCGAAGCAGAAGGTCACGTACAAGATCCGTGCCGACGCGGTTTGGTCCGACGGACAGCCCATCACGTCCTCGGACTTCAAGTACGTCTGGGATCAGGCCAAGAACGGCACCGACATCTACGACAAGACCGGCTACAAGGACATCGAGAGTGTCGACGACTCCAATCCCAAGGTCGCGGTCGTGACCTACAGCACCCCGTACGCCGACTGGAAGGACCTGTTCGGCGGCAACTACGGCGTGTGGCCCAGTCACCTTCTCCTCGGCAAGGATCGCGACGCGGAGACGAAGGACGGATACACCTGGTCCGGTGGCCCGTGGAAGCTCGATCACTGGACGAAGGACGTCGAGGTGAAGCTGGTCCGCAACGACAAGTACTGGGGCAAGAAGCCGAACCTCGACGCCGTCGTGTTCAAGGTCATTTCCGACACGGCCGCGGAGATTCAGGCCTACAAGACCGGCCAGGTCGATGGCATCTACCCGCAGGTGCAGCTCGAGCTCGCGACACTCAAGAACCAACCCAACACGTCGTTCAGCACCACACCGGGATTCTCCTACGAGGCGATCTGGTTCAACACCTCCAAGCCGCCCCTCAACAGCCAAGCGGTCCGNCGATCGTCGACCGGCTCTTCGGCCCGATCTCCAAGGACATCCAGCCGCTCCAGTCCTTTACGACGCCGCGCAACAAGACCTACTACACCAAGTCGTTCTCCCAATACGTCAAGGATCTGTCCAAGGTCAACAGCCTGATGACCGGCGACGGCTGGGCGAAGGGCAGCGACGGCATCTGGGCCAAGGGCGGTCAGAAGGCGTCGTTGACGGTCAGGGTCACCGCCGGCAACAAGCGGAGGGAGCTCACCGAACAGATCCTGCAGAGTCAGTGGAAGGACGCCGGCTTCGAGCTCACGACCGACAACCAGAGCTCGAGCATCCTCTTCGGCCAGTCGCTGCCGAACGGCGACTTCCAGGTCGCACTCTTCGCGCAGGTCCCGACGAGCAAGAGCCCGGCTCAGTGCGTCAACTTCTGCACCGAGAGCATCCCGACGGATGCCAACAAGTCGGGCACCAACTACTACCGGATCAGTGACCCGGAGCTCGACAGGATCTGGAAGCAGGTCGACCAGGTCTCCGCCGAGAGCCAGCGCGCCGGCCTGGTGAAGCAGGGCGCCGACCGCCTGGGGGAGCTGGTCCCCGCCATCCCGCTCTTCCCGAACACCGTGGTGTACAACACGGCAAAGCTGGGCGGCAACATCATCGACAACCCGAGCGTGCTCGGCATGTTCTGGAACTTGAACGAGTGGTACTGCAAGGGCGGGAAGTGCTAGCTGCTCGCTGAGGACGTGACCACGGGTCCCGGGTCCGTGCCGGGGCCCGTGGCGTCGAATTCAACTGTGTACAATTCGCAGAGATGGTGACGTTCGTAGTACGGCGTGTCGCCTATTCGATTCCCGTGCTGCTGATCGCGTCGGTTCTCGTCTTCGGCTTCGTCCGCGCCACGACCGACCCCCTCGCTCGACTGCGCCAAGGCAGTCGCGATCCGCAGGCCGTTCCGCGGGAGCGGGCGCGTCTGGGCCTCGACAAGCCTTTGCCCACCCAGTACTGGAAGTGGCTGAGCGGGTTCGTGCGGGGAAGCTGGGGCGACAGTTTCATCACCCGACGCAGCGCGGCCCAAGAGATCCGCGCCAAGTTGTGGAACACGCTCCAGCTCATCATCTGGGGCATTCTGCTGTCCGCCCTGGTGGCCATCGCCGTCGGCGTCTACTCGGCCTCGCGGCAGTACTCGGTGCTCGACTACACCTTCACGACGGGGTTGTCGTTTCTGGGTTTGTCGATGCCGGTCTTCTGGTTCGCGCTCATGGCGATCCAGTTCCTGGTGTACGAGCCGCGCCAGATCTTTCATCTCGATCAACCGATCCTCTACTCGGTGGGTCTTCACAGCGCCACACCTCAGCCGTTCGACTACGTGCGGCACCTGGCGCTACCCGTTCTGACGCTCTCGGTACAGCTCGTCGCCGGGTGGAGTCGCTATCAACGGTCGTCGATGCTCGACGTGATGTCGTCGGACTACATCAGGACGGCTCGCGCCAAAGGTTTGCCGCGGCGGAAGGTGCTCCTCAAGCACGGCCTCCGCAACGCGCTCATCCCGCTCACGACCGTGATGGCCATCGACATCGGAGCGCTCTTCGGTGGGCTGATCATCACCGAGAAGATCTTTGCCTGGCCGGGCATGGGCAAGCTGTTCCTCGACGCTTTGATCGACGGCGACACCAACGTCCTCTTGCCATGGGTGATGGTGACGGCGGTCTTCATCATCGGCTTCAACCTACTGGCCGACATCTTGTACGGCGTCCTCGATCCGAGGATCCGGCTCTCGTAGACAGCGAGGCACCATGGCGATCCGAGACAAAGGAGGTGCGGCGGAGGCGAAGGCCGCGGCCGCCGTCGGCAGCGGTGCGCTGGCGTCCGAGGCGACCCACGTCGGTGCCGGAGCAACCGTGCTCCAGCCCGTCGCCCGAAGCCAGTGGCAGCTGTTTCGCCGCCGCTTCTTCAAGCACAAGGTGGCGGTGGCGGCCGGTGTGGTCCTGCTCTTGCTGTACCTGAGCGCGATCTTCGCGGGTCAGGTGACCCGCTATCCCTTGAATCCCAACATCGCCCAAACCCAAGCACAGGCCGGGCCGTCGGCCTCGCACTGGTTCGGCACCGACGAGCTCGGCCGCGATCAGTTCACTCGCATCATCTACGCGGGACGCATCTCGCTGGCGATCGGCTTGTCGGTCGCGGTGGTATCCACCGCGGTGGGCTCGCTCATCGGCGCGGCCGCAGGGTATTTCGGGCGCTGGGCCGACCAGCTGCTCATGCGCCTCACCGATCTGTTCCTGGTCGTGCCCGCGCTCGCCATCCTGCTCATCGCCCAGAAGAAGTTCGGTGGCTCCGTGCCGGTGATCATCATCGTCCTCTCCCTACTCTTCTGGCAGTACATCGCGCGCGTCGTCCGTGGTGTCTTCCTCTCCCTCAAGGAGAAGGAGTTCGTCGAGGCGGCGAGGGCGTCCGGCGCGTCGAGCTGGCGGATCATCTTCCGTCACATGCTGCCGAACGCGATCGGGCCCATCGCCGTGAACGCCACGCTCGCCGTCGCACTTGCCATCCTGACCGAGTCGACGCTGTCCTTCCTCGGCTTCGGTGTGAGACCGCCGACGGTTTCCTGGGGGAACATGCTGCAGCAGTCCGAAGGAGCCGTGGGCACTTCGAACGCCTACCTCATCTACTTCCCGGGCCTGTTCATCCTCGTGACGGTCATGGCCGTGAACTTTCTCGGCGACGGCCTACGCGACGCGTTCGATCCCCAGTCGAAGCATTGATCGGGTACCGGTGACCGACCTCGACCCGTTCGTCGATCGGCAGAAGCCCGCCGCTCCGTCGGGCTCGGGTGAGGCCGTCCTGTCCATCCGCGACCTGCGCGTGCAGTTCCCGACCGACGAAGGCGTGGTCAAGGCCGTCGACGGCGTCACCCTCGACGTCTATGAGAACGAGGTCCTCGGCATCGTCGGCGAGTCGGGCTCGGGCAAGAGCGTCACCTCGATGGCTGTTCTGGGGCTGCTTCCCAAGTCGGCGCGCATCACGGGCGAGATCTTCTATCGGGGTCGGAACCTGCTCGACCTGAGCGAGCGCGAGCTGCAGCGGTATCGAGGCGAGAAGCTCGCCATGGTGTTCCAGGACGCACTCGCCGCGCTCAACCCCGTCTACACGGTTGGGGACCAGATCGGCGAGGCGATCCAGGTTCACCACGACGTGAAGGACAAAGCCGTGCGCGCACAAGTGCTCCACCTGCTCGACCTCGTCGGCATCCCCAACCCCAAGGCTCGCGCCGACCAGTACCCGCACGAGTACTCGGGCGGGATGCGCCAGCGCGCCATGATCGCAATGGCGATCGCCAACGACCCCGACGTGCTGATCGCCGACGAGCCAACGACCGCGCTCGACGTCACCATCCAGGCTCAGGTGCTCGAGGTGCTCGAGCGGGTGCAGGATCGCACGAACTCGGCCATCGTCCTCATCACGCACGACCTCGGGGTGGTGGCAGGCGTGGCCGACCGGGTTCTCGTGATGTATGCGGGCAGGCCTGTGGAGACAGGTAACGTTGATCAGATCTTCTACAAACCACAGCACCCCTACACCCTGGGACTGCTCGCGTCGCTGCCACGCCTCGATCAGAACGCCGAGGGGATGCGGCTCTACCGCATCCGGGGCCAGCCTCCCTCGCTCATCCACGTACCGACCGGCTGCGCGTTCCACCCGCGCTGCGACTACGCGCAGCTGCCGGAGCCCTGCGCCTCCCTTGAGCCGGAGCTACGTTCCGTCGACGATCTCGATCATCGCGCGGCCTGTCATTTCGCCGAGAAGGTGGCGGGAACCAGCCCGGACGACGTTCGCCCCGCCGTGGCGACGCCGTGACGGACACCGCGCTCACCCCGCCCACCGGCGCGAGCGGGCCCTCCTCGGGCGAGAAGATCCTCGACGTCCGTGGTCTGGTCAAGCACTTCCCGGTGCGCGCCGGTCTGTTCCGGCGCGTCGTCGACGAAGTTCACGCAGTGTGCGGGGTGACCTTCGACGTCCACAGGGGTGAGACCCTCGGCCTGGTGGGGGAGTCGGGCTGCGGGAAGTCCACGACCGGTCGCCTGATCCTCCGACTCATCGACGCCACCTCGGGGTCCGTCTATTTCCGGGGCACCGACATCGTTGGCCTCGACCGGGGTGAGATGCGCAACCTCCGGCGCTCCGTCCAGATCGTCTTCCAGGACCCGTACGCGTCACTCAACCCACGCATGACGGTCAACGCGGTCATCGCCGAGCCGCTCCACGTGCACCACCTGTGGAGCATGGGCGGAAAGGAGCGGGTGAAGGAGCTCATGTCGCTCGTGGGCCTGAACCCCGAGTACGTGAACCGCTATCCCCACGAGTTCTCGGGCGGCCAGCGCCAGCGCATCGGCATCGCCCGCGCGCTGGCCCTCGACCCCGAGCTGCTCGTTCTCGACGAGCCCGTGTCCGCCCTCGACGTGTCCATCCAGGCCGGCGTCATCAACCTGCTCGAGGAGATCCAGGAGCGGCTGGGACTCGCCTACCTGTTCATCGCCCACGACCTCTCCGTCGTTCGCCACATCTCTGATCGTGTGGCGGTGATGTACCTGGGCAAGATCGTCGAGATCGGGTCGCGCGACGCGATCTACGAGCGCCCCGCCCACCCCTACACCCAGGCGCTCCTGTCGGCTGTCCCGATCCCCGACCCCGTCCGCGAGCGGAAGCGGAGGCGCATCATCCTCACGGGCGACGTGCCGAGCCCCGTGAGCCCTCCGTCGGGATGCAGGTTCCGCACGCGCTGCTGGAAGGCGCAGAGCATCTGCGCAGAGGAAGAGCCCGCGCTCGTTGACCGCGGCCAGGCGCACCCTGTCGCGTGCCATTTCGCCGAAGCCATCGAGGTCGTCTGACCGATGCGTCGTGCAATCCCTGTCCTGGTCGCGTTCGCGCTCGCACTCACGGGGTGCACGGGCGGGAACGACAACGGCGCAGGTGACAAACCCCGGCGCGGTGGGATCCTCCGGGTCGGGGTCATCGGTCCGCAGGGCGAGCCGGCGATCGAGCGTCTCCAGTCGCTCGATCCCGCCCAGGCCCGTTCGTTCGCCGAGCTCTTGGCGGTGGACCAGCTCTTCGAGTCGCTGACCTCCTACGACGCGCGCACGCTGAAGGTGCGTCCCGGCCTCGCGATGAGCTGGAAGTCGACACCGGACCAGCAGCACTGGGACTTCACGCTCCGCAAAGGTGCGATGTTCGCCAACCGTCGCCCGGTGACCTCGGCCGACGTGAAGTACTCACTCGAACGCGTCGCGCGCAAGGGCTCCACGTCGCCGGTCGCGCTCCAGCTCGAACCGGTCACCGGCTTCCGGGCCTTCAACGTCGACGGGACGGCGCCCGGGCTGGCGGGAATCGTGGCGCCCGCTCCGAATGTCGTCCACATCGACCTCGACCAGCCGCTGTCGTCGTTGCCGGCCGTTCTCGGGAGCCCGGTCTTCGGCATCGTCCCCAAGGAGGCGGTGGAGGCGCTGCCCCCCGCCAAACCGTTCGCCGAGCAGCCGGTCGGAAGCGGGCCATTCGTCGTGCGCTCGCGGACCCCGTCGGTCATCCACCTCGCGCGGGCGCCCGGCTCGCATGCGCAGCTGGCAGGGCTCGACCTCGTGCTGCACAGCGATCAGACGGCGGCCTACAACGCGTTCACGCGAGAGCAGCTCGATTTCAGCCCGGTCCCGCTCAGCCGGGTGGAGGAGGTTCGACGCACTCGTGGCGGCGCTGCGTCGCGCCCGTATCTGGCCGAGCTCTTCTACGGCTTCAATCTCAAGAACCCGAAGTTCGCGGATCCTCGTTTTCGAGAGGCGATCGTGCGCGCCATCGATCGCGACGCCATCGTGAAGAAGGTCTACAAGAACACCGTGCGGCCCAGCATCGGCGTGGTGCCGATGGGCACGCCCGGGTACGTGCCTGACATCTGCGGCGACAAGTGCCGGTACGACCCGGCGGCGGCTCGGGCGCTCGTCGCGCAGGTATTCGGTGTGACTCCGCCGACGCCGGTCACGATCGACTTCGACGAGGACCCCACCCAGCGGAGCATCGCGCTCGACATGATGGCCAACCTGAACGCGGTCGGCATCCCCACCACGATCCGTCCCCATCTGCCCGGCGACTACCTGAAGTTCGCGGTCAGCGGCCAGCAGGAGCTGTTCCGCCTCGGTTGGATCGGCGCCTACCCGACAGCCGACGCGTTTCTCTCACCGCTGTTCGTCAGCGGGCTCCCCGACAACGTCACCGGGTTCTCCTCTCCCGAGATCGACACGCTCCTGAAGGGCGCGCGTGCGCAGGCCGACGAGAGCCGACGCACTGAGCTCTACCGGGAAGCCGAGCGCAAGATCATGGAGCAGGTCCCCCTGGTGCCGATCGCCCAGTTCGACACGCACGCGGTCGTTGCCCCGCGGGTGCGCGACCTGGTTCTCACTGCAGCGGGCACCTTCGACGCATCACGTGTGTGGCTGACCACCGCCTCCGGTTCGCACTAGCGCTCGCGCTGGGCGTCGCCCTCGCGCTGACCGCGTGCACGGACCGGAACGACAGAGGTCACCCGGCACGCTCGAGCTCCACCTCGACCGCGGTCGTGCGCCCGCGTGGGGGCACGGCGCGGGTGGGTGTCTGGGAGGAACCCGACGCGGCCGCGACGAACCTCGGCGGGGCGGCCGTGCGGGCGCTCGTCTACCCGCAGCTCTTCGTGGCCCGGCCGGACGGCTCGTGGCAGCCGTCCCTCGTGGAGCCCGGGTCCGATCGGCTCGCGCCCGACCGCCGGTCGGCAACGTTTCGGTTCCGGCGAGGCGCATTGTGGTCCGACGGCACGCCGATCACGGCCGGTGACCTGCGCCGGGTGCCCGAGCCCTACGTGGTGGCTGTCGACGGTCCTGCGCCCGACGGTCGAATCACGGTGCGCTTCAGCCAGCCGCTGCCGGGCTGGCGCCGGCTGTGGTCGGTGACCTCGTCGGTGTCGCCACCGCGCCCGGGTCTGTGGGGCGGACCGTTCGTGCAGGCTCGGTATACGCCGGGACTCGAGGCAGTGCTGCGGCGCAACGCGCGTTGGTACGACGGGCCCGGGCCCTTCCTCGACGAGGTGCGACTCGTACTTGTCCCCGACGCCGTGACCGCGCGCCAGCTTCTGGCGCGCGGCGAGCTCGACGTGGTGATGCCACCGAGCGCGTCGGTGCGTACCGAGCAGTTGCGGGCGATCCCCGGCGTGTCCGTCGCGACCTCGACGCGCACGGGTTGGTGGGTGGGGCTGCAAGCGAACCCGAAGCAGCTGAATGCGGACACGCGACGATCGCTGTTCCGGTTCGTCGACAGGAGCGCGTTCGTTGCAACGTTGCTGCGCGGCGAGGCCGCCGTCTTGAACGGGTTCGCCGGCTCCGGCGACACGACGTGGGCCGTGGCACCGTCCGCAGGCAAGCCCGGGTCGATCGAGCTGACGGAGGCGGCGGAGGAACCGATGGCCGGCGTGCTGGCCAAGGCGCTGCAACGGGGTGGGCGTGCTGCCGGAAGCGTCGTCGCGCTGCGCACCGCTCCGGTCGATCAGGTCCAGCAATGGGTCGCCTCGGGAACGTACCAAGCCGCCATCGTGACCAACCTCGACGGACCCGACGCGTGCTGGACGTGCCGCTGGGGGGATGTCGACACCGTGCTCGCGGCCTCGGCGGACAGCGGTGACGCGGCGGCGGTCCGCCGGCTCGAGGTGCGATTGCGTGACGAGGCGCTGCTCCTGCCAATGTGGCGGCCCACCGCCGTCGTCGCGTGGCGCATCGGTCTGTCGGGTGTGCGGGTCAACGGGTACGCGTCCTCCGCGGCATGGAACGCGTACGAGTGGTGGCGAGCGAGCTGACCGGCGACCACCTCCGTGGGCAGACACCCGTTCGAGCCACCCGCGAGTAAAGTGACCGCTCCACGTCGGAGTGGCGGAATAGGCAGACGCGCTAGCTTGAGGGGCTAGTGCCCGCAAGGGCGTGGGGGTTCAAGTCCCCCCTCCGACACGCTGCGATGTCTCGGGACACCGTGCACAGGTGTCTCGGGACATCCTTCACGTTTGGGCTGTGGTTGGTAATTCCGAGTCGGATCGAGCTCGAAGTCGCGAAGCAGCTCGCCGTCGGTGGTGGTGATCCGCACGTGCAGGTCTTTCACGAGGATCAGCACTGGTCGGCGTCGGTGGCGCCGGCCGATGCCGATGTGATGCAGCCGGCTGCCGTGGCGCAGGGTGAGCTTGCCATTGGCGTCGACAGTGTCGTGGCGCACGCGGAAGTGCGCGTCGATGAGCGGGGTCCCTGAGGGAACTGCCTTGGGTCGAGCGTTGTACGCCTGCTGCGGCGTACCGCGGTGCAGCGCGCGATGCGGCCTCTCGCGGTTGTAGTAGCTGGCGAAGATGTCGAGCTGACGCTCACGTCGACCCGGCCACGACTGGGCGGAGCCGGGGGGTGAAGCGACTCTCTCTCTACCTCGGCTCGGCGGTGCTCGTCGCGGCCGCGTCGCTGGCTGCGATCAGCGGTCGAAACAGTGCCCCGCGGAGGTCTCCCCGAGTACTCGTTCCGAGGGATGGCGGGACTTGCTCTTCTCCGCCCAACGGCTTCCTTTTCTCACAGACCGTTGACGGAGTGCAGATGAGTGTCTGTGTCTCCCAAGAGGGCAACATCAACCAGATCAGATATCCAGATGTCGGCCATCCCCAGTTGGCTTTGACG
>VAWU01000049.1:1316-34266 GCA_005888325.1 Actinomycetota bacterium | reverse complement strand
TCCACGACCATCCGGAGTATCACGACTTGCACTCGGCCTGACGCTCGGTAGTTCTCTGGCCGACCGGACGTTGTCCGCACCGTGGGCGATGTGCCCGCACAGCCGGTCGCATCGCGCCGGCAAGTCTGCCTTACACGTAACCGTTCGACCGCCTGCGAACGAAGCGAGCGGTCGAGTTTCGGTTCTTGCGTGCCAGAGAGGCAGCCGGCGGCGGTAGCCGCACAAATCCGCGAGCCGCTTTTCGCGAGCAACGCAACTGGCCCGGCGCCAAGCCTTCTCCGCGTGCCACGGTTGGGCGATGCGCGCGTGGGGAACGCTCTGCGACACCGCTTTATGGAGGCATCACGTCATGGCTTTGATCGCTTGGCTGCTCATCGGCCTCGTCGCAGGCGCAGTGGCACGTCTAGTAGTCCCGGGTCGTGATCCGATGGGACTCCTGGGCACGCTGGTGCTCGGGTTGGTCGGGTCGCTGATCGGAGGCTGGCTCGGGGTGGTCTTCACCCACCGCACCATCGCCGACTTCACCGCCGCCGGACTCCTCGGCTCCATCCTGGGCGCCATTGTGGCCCTCATCGTTTACCGACTGCTGCAACCGCACGGACGGGTCACGGGCCGCAGAGGAGCCCGTATCTAGCAAACCCTCTCTCTGGGTGCGTCCGCGGGCTGAGCAATAAGGTCTTCGGTCGTCGTCGGACGACAATCGGGCTAGCGGGTTCGGTCGTCAACGTCGTTGACGACGACAGCAGTGTTGGAGGGCGACTCGTTCAGAGCAAGCCGCCCGCAGCGCGATCGGGGCAGTTCACGAAGCGACCGCTCCTGTACTCGGTCCGAAGCGGAGAGAGTAGGCGGGCACCTCCGGCTCTTGGCCCTTTACGACCAGTGTCCGAGGAGCAGCGTTCGGATATCGGGTCGGCGACCTGTTCATAGACGGCCGCGGACATCAGGCTCTCGCGGCGATGCAAGCCGCTTGCAGACGGGCAGCAGTGTTGACGGGAGCCGTAGGGGACGCCCAGACGGCGGCCGACTGCGTCTTGTCGGTCTTAGAGCGCCGCACCGTGGTGACCAGTCCGTCCGACGTGCCGTGTAGTGGCTGCACCGTGTGCCTTCGATCGCTCGATGCGCGGCAACTGAGCGCGAGACCACTCCTCACGCATGTTGTCGTCCGCGTCGTCCTACGTGGGCCAGCTGGCTCGTTCGGTCAGCCAGAGGTCGGGAGGACGTGGCTCGCCTTCTTGGCCGCCCGACGAGCCCGCCACGACAGCGAGGGTCTCCCCTCCAGGTCGGTCGCCGCCAGGATCAGCCCACCCAGCATGCTTGTGTTCTTGAGGAAATGGATGCGCTGGGCGGCGCGTGCCTGCTCATCCGTCACCTCCCAGAAGCGATGACCCGCCAGCGTGGTCGGGAGGAGTGACGCCGCGAGCGCAGTGGCGGCGAGCCGAGGGAACCGGCCCACGGCGAGCATCACTCCGGCTCCGATCTGAACTGCCCCGTTGATCTTGACGAGCGTGGCGCTGTCCTCGGGGAGCCCGAGGGGCCGGGCGAGTGCGGGAGCTACCTTCTCGGCTTTCGGAACCTTGGCTTCCGGGTTCCTGAGCGAATCCAGTCCCCCGACGATGAACATGGCGGACAGCATCGGGCGGGCAATACGACGGGTGAGAAACATGGTTGAGGTGCCTACCCGGCGTCCACCGTTGTCTACCGCGCTACCGGGGTGCGTGAGCCAAGGGCCGTCAGGAAAACAACAGGAGGAGGAGGAGGATGAGAAGCAGGGTACCGAGACCGATGTACATGTCCGTCTCCTTCGAAGTGGCTAGAACCCGCGTCCGTACGCGATGACGGTTGGCAAGACGTAGAGGGCGAGCCCAAGCGGAACGAGCACCACCCGAGGCGCCAGGCCGGCTCGAGTGCGGCCACCGAACCGCCACCCTTCTCCCATCGCCGCGAGGACGAAGCAGATGAGCGCGCTCAGGTAGATCAAGAAGTTGCGCGAGTGGAAAGAGGCTCGGGTGGCTTGTCGACCGCCCACACCAACACCCCCGGGATTGAGCCCATTTCGCCTCCTAGCTCTTGGTGGCGAAACCTCTCCCCGGTTCACGTCCGATTCACTCCCGGCACGACGAGCCGACCGCGTCCGCACTTGGACGATTCAGAAGCATCCGTTGGCGTAAGCGCGGCACTGATGGTCGTCGAACGAAGAACAAGAAGCGTGATCGGGCCGATCATTGGCCGTTTTTCTCGTCGCTGCAATCGTGGTCGCTGCAGTCATCGTGTTGGCGGGAAACACGCGGTGGTTGCAAGCCGTGCGCGTGGGCGCGCTGCTGGGCTGCCAACGACGGTATCGGTGGCGTGTGCCGGGTGTTCACATAGGCGGAGCGGCTGCGCCCTGGCCAGAACCTCGCCGCCGCGTCGGGCTTCAGATTCGTCGCCGGCGGGGATGCGCCCGAGCTTCTTCACGTCGACGTGCACCCGTTCACCGGGCCGAGCTCGCTCATGGCGGCGAATCGGTGTCGCGGTCTGGCGGTCGAGGTGGGAGAGCCGGTTCCGGTCGTGGCGACGCAGCACCCGGTAGATGGTGGAGGCGGCCACGTCGAGGTGGATGGCCTGGCGATCGGGGCCGAGCTTCTCCATCCGGCGCCGGCGGCAGATCTTGCTTCGAGCTGGGGAGTGGTGCGCATGGGCGAGCGCCGCGGCCAGCCGCACGCCTGGGAGGACGACGAGGCGTAACGCGGGCACGGGTTCGTGCAACGCGGGCCGCTACGAACGCAACCAGCTTGGCCGTCCATCATCAACCCTTCGTCCCGCGTCAATCGGGGCACGCCTCTTCGTCGTCGATGACTGCTCGACACTGCTCGGCCGCGTCGGCGTCGGGCACCTAGGGATCGGGGCTCGTGCGGACGGCGTTGTCGGACGAGGAGGCGGCCGCCCGACGCTGATCGAGGAGGTCGGCCTCCGGCACTTCGGGGTCGTCGGTAGTCGAGAGGTCGTCCTCGTCATCGACGAGAGGCTGCGCTTGCTCCAGCCCATCAGCCTCGGGCTTCGGCTCGTCCGACATGGTTCCTCGCTCAAGGACGATGGGGTCGCCCGGAGTCTCCCTCTCTGAGCGGCCCCCACGCCGCCATCGAGGGTCACGCCTCAGACTTGAGCCGCGATCGCGTCCTTGTACCCTCGCGCGCCCAGCATCCCCGGCAGCCGCTGCACGTTGCGCCGCTCGGCCGGAGTGTCGGCGGTCAGCTCGCCCCGGTGCACCGCATCGAGCAGGCGGCGCAGCATCTCGGCGGCCTGGCGCTGGTCAGCTTCGCGCACGGCGTCGGTCTGCTAGCCCGACCAGGTGGCATGGGTGTCAGGCGGTGCTCAGCAGCTAGACCAGTCGCGGCGCTTCGACGGGGGTCACGGCTGCTCGGGAGACCAAGATCAGCTCAATATGGTGCGACTCCGAGGGACCACCGATACGGCCGCCCACGCCGCCTTAGGACGCGCCGACGGACCGATCGAGTTCGACGGTCCAGGCGTCGGTGAGTTCGAGGCGGGACGCCACGCCCAGTTTTCGGTACACCGAACGCACGTGAGCGTTGACCGCGAAGCGCGAGAGGTCCAAGTGCGCGCCAATCTCTCGATGGGTGAAACCCCCGACCGCGAGGCTGGCCACGGTGTACTCCATCGACGTGAGGTCATCCCACGCTGACATTCCGTCACCTCCGTTGCCCTTGGGGGTAGCGGAGTGCTTCCCTTGCCCGCCCCCCTCCAACCACCGCGGGACGATCGCTAGGCGGCCGGACCCGCGAGTGGCCTCCATTCCTGTCAGCGACGCGCCCGCTCCATGAACAGCACGACGACGGCGAGGGTGACGCCGACGACAAGCACCGCCATCCAGGCGAGAAGATTGCCGTACATCGCTCCAGCCATCGCAGGGGGCATACCCCGGTGTACGGGGCCAAAATCCGGAGACCGACTCCGCGGGAGATCAGCAGCGACAGGTCGCCGCACGGCCGGGACAGGTCAGCGGCTTCGTATCAGTGTGGTTCGTCGCCCCCAGCGGCGCGGTCGTGGCGATGACCGAGGTCTTCATGGCGATCGTGCAAGTCCCGGTCGGTTTCCTCCCACGCCCGCGCAAAGTCGTGGACCCGCTCGGCCGCAGGCGCGGCGCATCCGGAGCCGGCGCGCGGTAGCTTCACCGGGTGCGTAGCCGCGTCGCCCAACACCTGTGGCGATCGCGTCCAGGTTTGCGCCGCAGCGAGTGGACCGCGCGGCTCTTGCATGCGCCGGATCGAGCGAAGACCCTTAGCCGACGTGGGCTGATCGTCGTGCAGATCGACGGGCTCTCCCGGCCGGCCGTGACCGACGCGATCGATGCGGGTGACATGCCGACTGTCGCCAGCCTGGTCGCGAGCGAGGGGTACCGCCTGCACGCGGTGTACTGCGGGATCCCCTCGTCCACACCCGTCGCGCAAGCGGAGCTCTTCTACGGCGTCCCGCTGGCAGTTCCCGCCTACCAGTTCTTCGACCGTCGGGCCAAGCGGCCGGTCCGCATGTCGCAGCCCGACGTGGCCGCCGCGGTGGAACGAAGTCTCGTCCGCCACCGCGCGCTGCTCGGAGGTGGTGGCTCGTACTCGAACGTGTATCGAGGCGGCGCGCGCGAGGCTCGCTTCTGCATGTCGTCGCTCGAATGGACCGACCCGTTCCGAACGCGCTATCCGCTTGTTCTGCCCGCACTGGGAGCGCTGTACGGCAGGGAACTCCTGCAGGCGGCCTCCAGGGTGCTGCGCGACTTAGTGAGCACGCCCGGCAACTTTCTTAGCGGAATGGCCGGTGGCCAGAACGTCGTCGCCGAGCTGAAGTTCGCCACGTCACATCTCGCCGTCGCGGTCATCATGCGCGAGCTGATCGCGCTCTTCGCCGTCTTGGACGTGGCCCGCGGGCTGCCGGTGGTGTACGTCAACCTCGTCGGTTACGACGAGTGCGCCCACCGGCGAGGACCCGGCTCGGGGCTCGCTCGGCGTGCGTTGCGGGACATCGATGATGTCGTGGATCGGATGATCACTGCGGCCCGGCGCACGGGACGCCGCGCCTACGACATCTGGGTCATCTCCGATCACGGTCAGGAGCCGACCGTCTCGTACATCGAGCGCCATGGCCGGCCGGTCCGCGACGCGGTGGTCGACGTCTTTCGTGCCCAGGGCATCCCCGTGGAGGGTTGGCCGAGCACGCTTCGCCGCCTCGGTCTGCATCTCCACGGGCGACATCTCCTCAGTCCGGCGGCGGGCGACCGCGACGCGGCCGAAGGCCGGAGGCGCAATCGGATTGCGGTGACCGCCCAGGGACCGTTGGGCCACGTGTACGCATTCATGCCACTGGCGCACGAAGACCTCGACACCATCGCCGCCGCCCTGGGGGAGGACGCGCACATCCCGTTGGTCATGGCGCCAGACGGACGCGATCGGGCGCGCGCCTGGACCGCGGGAGGCCGCTGGACACTTCCCAAAGACGGCGCGCGCATCCTCGGCGACGGTCATCCGTATCTGGCAACCGCTTCCCGCGAGCTGGTCGAGCTCTGTCGTCATCCTGATGCGGGCGATCTGGTGATCTCGGGCTGGTCGCTCGGCGCCCCGCTCGTGAGCTTCCCGCACGAGAACGGGTCGCACGGTGGGCCGGGCCCTGAGGAGACGGCGGCGTTCGCTCTGGTCCCTCCGGACACTCCGCTGACGTCGGTGGGCGCTGAGCCGTTGCGGCCCGCGGATCTGCGCCGTTGCGCGCTCGGCATCCTGGACGGGACCGTGCGTGGAGGGCCCGAAGCTCGACGTTCACCGTCGGTCGGCAACCGTCTGCCGGGCACATTGCGTCTGCTGACCTACAACGTCCACAGCTGCATCGGCCTCGATGGCAGGCTGTCACCCGAGCGCATCGCTCAGGTTATCGCCGCACGCGAGCCGGACGTCGTCGCGCTCCAGGAGCTCGACGTCTCCCGTCATCGCACGGGGCGGGTCGATCAGGCCCAGGCAATCGCCGAGCGTCTCGAGATGCTCCTGCACTTCCACCCCGCGCTCTCGATCGGCGAGGAACGGTACGGCGACGCGGTGCTGAGTCGGCTGCCGATGCGAGTCGTGCGCGCCGGTGCCCTCCCCCGGCTCGCCGCACTGCGCGCTGAGCCTCGCGGCGCCCTGTGGGTGGAGATCGAAGCCGGCGCCACCCGGGTTCAGGTGATCAACACCCACCTGAGCCTCATCCCGTCGGAACGCCGTGTTCAGGTGGACGCGCTGCTCGGGCCCGACTGGCTGGGCGCCACTGGCGCGGGCCAGGCCGTGCTGTGCGGCGACTTCAACGCCTTGAGCTGGTTCCCCGTCTGCAGGCGCATCATTTCTCACCTGCGTGATGTGCAGCTCGGGCAGCCCGGCCACCGACCGCGCACTACATGGCAGGGCGGCCTTGGCCTGGGTCGCATCGACCACGTCTTCGTCGACCCTGCGATCGAGGTCGTCGCCGTCAGCGTTGCCGACGATATCCAAGCACGCGTCGCGTCGGACCACCTGCCGTTGATGGTCGACCTGCGGCTGCCGAACCGGCACGGCTGAGCGGTCGCTCGAGCGTGCCGGCGCGCAACATCGTGACCTTTGCCCTACGCGTCCCCCTTCGCCGAGTGGAAATCGAGCATGGTGCGTTGCGGCCACGACCGAACGGGCTCAAGCAGTTCGTCGACCTCGCTGCTCGATGCAGGGGCCATGCCGTTCACGAGCTCGTGCCCGGTCGAAGAGGAGCGACTCGAGCGCGTAACGCGCATTGTGCGCCGCTATCGACCTGCCCTCAGAGCCCGCATGCAGTTCGTCGACCTCGCTGCTCGATGCAGGGGCCACGAACCCGCATCCGCCAGATCTCGGATCCGGACTTTCCCGCCTTCCACGCGGAGGTGGCACGTCAGCGCGAACTTCGCGGAGGCTCCCCGCCGAGGACGGAGCTCCAGCTGGCACTGCGCTCAGACCGGCGCTGCGCATCGGCAAGCTCATGCCGAACGCTTCTCCGAGTTAGGGCACCACCGCCGCCTTCCCTATTCGGAGGAGGACAACCCACGCTGAGACAGCGTCGGTGAAGGGCCAAGTGAAGCGCGGTCTTGCCCCAGAAGCGACCCTCGACGGCCCCGCTTCTCGATGATCAATGCTCCACGGCCCGCACCACCAGGACGGGGCACGACGCGTGGCGCAGGACGTACTCACTAACGGAGCCGAGGTGAACGATGCGCCCCAGCAGCCCTCGCCCGTGCGATCCGACCACGATGACCTCGGCCCCGTCCCGCTCGGCCACTGCACAGATGGTCGCGCCCGGGTCCCCCACTTCCACGAGACGCTCGATCGAACCCTTCACTGCGAGCACGGCGGCTGTGCGCCCCAATGCCGCGTGGGCGTCTGCTTGGAGCTGCGCCCAGTCGCGCTCCATCTCCTCGGGTGTCTCGACCGACCCCTCGAAGCCGCCCGCGTCATCGCCGGGCACGTCGCTATAGACGCACAGCAGGCTGATCTGTTCCATCGGGGCGAGGACATCCTGGGCGCGGCGCGCCGCGTCAATTGCAATTTCGGAACCGTCCCTGGCGATCAGCACTCTCATCCCAAATCGCCATCGGGCAGACGTTGGCTGTCGCGCTGGGTTGTGCGAGCGTGCCGGCTCTGGACGCATAAGGCCATACCGGTTCCGTTACCCCGCGTCGAAGGACCCCGAACAAGCGGGATAGCGCGCCGCTGTCGGCGAAGGCACGCGGGGTTTCCACGCTCTCAAGCCGACCGCTCTCGTGGCGAACGAGGTCGCTTACGCGCGCAGGAGGCCCTCGGCGTGCACGCCCAAGGCCCCGTGCTGGCGACGCTCGCTGTTGGCTCAGCTCGCGCCGGTGCCCTCACCGTACAGGTCTGTGCCCCTGGCCGAGTAGGTTGAGCGCCAAGTCGGCCATACAGCTCCTTCGGTCCCGGGGACGAGACTGGCGTCGCGAACCGAAGGCGGCCAACGATGGCCATCCCCGACGAGACCGACGCGCTGGGCGCGGCCCTGGCGGCGCTCAACCGGGTGGTGGTCGACCAGGAGAGCCTGGATGAGCGACTCCGCCGAGTCGCCGCCCTCACCTGCACGACCATCTCGGGCTGTGACATGGCGGCCATGACCCTGCTGCGGGACGTGCGGACGCCGCCCAGTACGCGAGCGGCTCGGGGCCGTGCCTGGACGCCTATCGGTTCCAAGAGCCACGCCGCATCGGTTCCACCCGCGCCGACCGGCGTTGGCCCGAGTTCGCCCGTGCCGCCCGCGAGCACGGCATCTGGAGCACCCTGTCGCTGCCCCTGTTCGTGGGTGAACGGTCCTTCGGGGCGCTGAACCTGTACTCGCGTCAGGAGCGTGGGTTCTCCGAGGAGGACGGGGGGGCTGGCCGAGCAGGCCTCGGTGGTGCTGGCCAACGCCGATCTCTACTGGAGCGCCCGGAACCTCGCCGACGAGCTCCAGGAGGCCATGCGCACCCGGGCCGTGATCGAACAGGCCAAGGGGATCATCTTGGCCGAGCGGGGCGGCGACGCTGACGCCGCGTTCGAGGCGCTCGTGGCGCTGTCCCAGCGCCGCCACGTGAAGCTGCACGATGTCGCCCAGAAGCTGGTGGACGGCGCGGCTCGCAGGCCGACGCGGAGGGCGCCGGAGGCATAGGCGGCCTTGCAGTTCTTCGTCCCCGGGTACACAATCGGTGACGGTTGAGCAGCTAGCCCAGGAAGGTTTCCCGGCCGAGCACGCTCTCGGTGGTCGGACTTTCCTCACTCTTGCAGTCCCCAGGCCGGAGGAGGGTTGGATGCACGAACCGTCAACCGAGCGCCTCACGGGGCAATTCGCGCGCCTCGACCCCAGGCTCTCGGCCCGCTTTCGCACCGACGGCGACCATGTCGTGGTCGCCTCAGGCGAGATCGACCTGGCCACCGCCCCCAAGCTGTGGGAGGCGTTGGCCTTGCTCATCGACCGGGGCCATCGCGAGGTCGTGGTCGACATGGCGGGCGTCGAGTTCATGGACTCCCAGGGCATCGCCGCCATCCTCCGTGCCCAAAAGTGCTTGGCGCCCGAGGGGGGCACGGTCGTCATCCGCGCGCCGAGAGACCAGGCGCGCAAGGTGTTCGAGATCACGGGTCTCAGCGAGCTCATCCGAGTCGAAGACTAAGCACGGCGCGCAGGGCCGGGCTCTTCTCTTGGGGGCCCTGGCCCGTTCCGGAACGAGCCAGGGCAGGCGCCTCGGTCGCAGCGAGCGACGGTGACTCTCTCGTCGTACGGGGAGTCGATTTGACCGTCCCGGGTAGGAACGAATTTCCACTGCGCGGGGAGGCGGAGATGCGAGCCAGGACGCAGTTGACGCCCGATACCTCCAGCCCACGGGCGGCTCGGCGTTTCGTCGCTCAGGCCCTCGTGGATTGGAACGGCAAAGAGGCGCGCGACGACGCGGTCCTGTTGGTGGATGAACTGGTGACCAACGCCGTCCGCCACGCGCGCACGCCGCTGGAGGTCACGTTGGAGATCGGCCAGGCTGAGGTCCGGGTGGAGGTTACAGACGCCAGTCCCCTCATTCCCCAGCCCCGAGACCGCGAGGCCGCAGATGACTCGGGCCGGGGCCTTCATATCGTGGCGGCCCTGGCCGACGCATGGGGAGTGCGACCACAACCCGAGGGCAAGGCGGTGTGGCTCCGTCTGGCTGCCGACCGGACACGGGTCGAAGGCTAGGTCGCCGCTCAGTCCCTGACGCCCCTCCGACCATTTACGTCCTCAGGCCGCTGTTGCCGGTCGTTATGGCCGCGGCACGGTCTCTCGCTGCCTGGACGAAACCATCTGCGGCAAGAGTGGCAACGACACCCTCAGCGGCCTGGGCGGCAACGACCTGATCATCGGTGACGGTGTAACGACATCCTGGTCCGCGGGCCGGGCAACGACGCCATCCTGGGCACGACTGGGAACGACACCCTTCGGGTTAAAGGGCTCCGACTCGCAGCAAGGCGGGGACGGCACCGACCCATGCTCCGATCCCAACCCGTTCCAGTTCGCGACGTGCTCGACCGGGCCTTGACTAATGCGCCCCGGGCGGATCGCACGCCTCGGGCCGTCGCCGGTCACGTGCCACGGGAAGTCGGTGCGGTGCCCGACCACGGGCTTACCGGCTGGTGGCATCCCACGACGTGACTCCGAGCGGTGGGCAGGACGAGACCACGCTCCGGGGGCGGCAGTGGCGCGTGCGGGCCCTGCGCTGGGCCAGTTGACGGTTCGTCAGATGCGACGTGAGGCGCAGGCTCTCGTTTCCGCCCGGTTCGGTTGCGCGACTCATCGGGAAGTCGTCACATCCAACTACCGAGCGCGACGAGGGAGTCTGCTTCGAAGTGGCCGGATGAGGGTATGGACCGACGCAGTGCTCGTGCTGTTGGCCGACGCCCTCTACGTCAGCGCGCTGATGCTGGGGGCTATATTTGGTCTGACCGGCGCCGATCGGCGCGAACTGTGGAGCGGCCATACGTTCTCGACCGCGAGGACGCGATTCGCTTCGATCAGATCATCACCGCGATCCTTGCCGACGATCCGGGATTCGCTACCCGGTGTCGAGCGCTCGCTAAGGGCGGAATGATCCGAGTCGTCGACATGCCGAGGAGCTTCTGCCCAAGGCCGAGCCATGCCGGCTCGATCTCTTCGACCGCGCCGGGAAGCGCTTGAGAGCTCCGTCAAGGCCGAGCTGACGATCGGCCTCCACCGGTTGGTTCGAACCCTCGTCGCGGGCGATGTACCGCGGCTCTTCGGGCCCGAGCGTCGCGCGATCGCATCTCACAGGGAGGTCGCGTTGGTCTTGTCGAAGCAGTACACGCGGTAGGCCCGCTGGATGACGGGCTGAGCGACGTTTCGCACGTGAACACCTCCGGGCGTGATCCCCTTCTCGTGTCCGTGGTGCGCGTGACCGTGGAGCACGAGGTCCGCACCCGCGATGTCGATCGCTTCCGCGAGCAGATAGCTTCCGAGGAAGGGATAGATCTCTAACCGCTCTCCCTGGAGCGTCTCGACCACCGGCGAGTAATGCAAGAGCGCGATGCGGGCTGCGCCTTGGACGCGCCTCAGCGCGGCCTCAAGACGCGTGGCCACCTCGCGGGTGTGGCCGATGAACATCTTCATCTCGCGTTCGCCGAAGTCGCTTCCGCAGGCACCGGCGAAGCCGCCCCCGAAGCCCTTGACGCCGGCGATACCCAGTGTCGTCCCCTCGACGGACAGCGTCACCGCCTCGCCCTCCAGGACCTGTACGCCCGCCGCGGTCAGCACTCCCCGAAGGTCGTCTTCGCGGCCGGCGTGGTAATCGTGGTTACCGAGCACCGCGACGATGGGAACGCGCACATCCCCGAGCTCGTCCACGAGCACGGATGCCTCCTCGGGGTCCCCGCAGCGAGTCAAGTCGCCCGCCAGGAGGAGTATGTCGGCATGGGCGCTGAGGTCCCGGAGGTGTGGACGCAGCAAGCCGGCCCCGTCCTTGCCCATGTGCAGGTCGCCGACCGCGGCCACGCGGATCATGCCAGCGACTCAGCGTCCCCGCCATCACCGAACTCGGCAAGGTCCATCTGGTTGACCACGTCGAGGTCGGGTGCGACGCGACGTGCGATGTCGGAGATGGCTTGGCGATGCGCCTCGGTGGCGGCGTGACCGGTGAGGACGATGCGCCCGCCCGCCAACGTGACCTTCACGTCGAGCTCGGCGGTGGCGGGGTCGTGGGCGAGCGCATCGCGCAAATGCTCGGTGCGGTACTCGTCGGCGTGCGGCGTCGCGGGTTCCTCAGTCGACATGGAGGGTCTCGTACAGCATGCGGATGGGTTTGTCGGGGACGGGTAGATCATTCGACTGGGCGAACAGCAGCAAAGAGAGCACGCGCCGCAGCCCGAAGCGCCGCGCCCGTGCGGCCAGGTACTCCCAGTCCATCTCACACGACGCGAGCACGCCGAGCGCGTCATACCAGCGCTGCGGGACGTGCTCTGCGCTTACCACCGCCTTGATGACGACGAGGTCCTCGGGCGCGATGATGCGGATGGACTGGCCGCCATGGTCGACGAGGGAGCAGCGGGCCAGCATCTCGTCGTCGAGAAAGATGTCGCCGGCTGATCGGAAGATCACGTCCACGAGGACATCGTGCTTGAAGCCCTTGTAGAGCCAGTGTGCATCGGTCTCCTCGACGTCGAATCCCGCCGCTGCGAGCGCACTTAACGCGGGCCGGGCGTCATCGGGGCGCACCAACAGATCGATGTCGTGGGTCCAGCGCAGGCGGCCGATGGCCGCCGATGCCACACCGCCCATGAGTACATAGGGAATGCCGACCGACTCGACTGCCGCCACCGCCTCGCCGAGCACGGTCATGAACGTCTCGTCCGTGCGCACCTCTCCCACCACCTGGCGACCGTCTTGGCTCACGAAGCGCATGTACCCGGCGTTTCAGGGACCGACACCGGGTAGGAAAGCGAACTGTGGCCGCCCCCACCGCCCGCGTCGTGGTGTTCGCGCCGTCGCCCCTACTCACCGTGACCATCGAACAGACCACCCAGAACCGCGACGAAATCCATCTACACGCGGGCGGACAAGGCTTCTGGGTCGCTCGCCTGCTCGCGGTGCTGGAGACGCGCGTCACCTTGTGCGGCGCCTTCGGCGGTGAAACCGGACGGGTCGTTCGCACGCTGATTGAGCGTGAGAACGTGCGCGTCGCGGCGGTCGCGAGTGCGGGCTCGAACGGGGCCTACGTCCACGATCGACGCGGCGAAGCGCGGGTGGCGCTGGCGGAGATGGCTCCCGCTTGTCTGTCCCGACACGAGATCGACGACCTCTACGGAATGGCACTCGTCGAGGCGCTCGACGCCGATGTCTGTGTGCTGTGCGGACGGGCGGGAACACTACTGCCGGCCGACACCTATCGGCGCCTGGCGTCTGACGTCAGGGCCAACGGCAAGCCCGTTGTGGCCGACCTGGCAGGCGAGACGTTGAATGTGACCTTGACCGGCGGCGTGACCGTGCTCAAGGTGAGTCACGAGGAACTGCTGGCCGACGGCCCCGCACACCGGGACGACTTTCGGAGCCTCGTGCACGCCGCCCGGGACCTGGTCGAGGCCGGCGCGGAGCATGTAATCGTCTCCCGGGCGGCAGCCCCTGCCTTGGCTCTGCTCGGTGGGCGGCTCTTCGCGGTGGCGGGCCCGTCGGTCGAAGCGGTGGATCCCCACGGGGCGGGCGATTCGATGACGGCGGGCGTGGCGGCCGCCCTCGCTCGAGGCGAGGATCTGGACTCTGCCGTACGGCTGGGCGCGGCCGCGGGTGGGCTGAACGCCACCCGCCGCGGCTTGGCCACCGGCATCCGCTCTGACATCGAACGCCTCATGGAACACGTGGTGATCGGACCGCTTGAGGAGGATTGTTGGCCCGCAGCCATCGAACAACGCGCGTTCTGGTCACCAACGATGACGGGATCGACAGTCCCGGCATCCACGCGTTGGCCGGCGTTGCCGTGGGCTTTGGCCTCGATGTGGTCGTGGCCGCACCCGCGTGGGACTCGAGTGGTGCGAGCGCCTCCCTCACCGCAGCCCAGCAGGGTGGCCGGTTCCTGGTGGAGAAGCGGAAGCTCGCCGGCCTCGACCGCGTGCCGGCGTACGCGGCGCAGGCCACGCCCGGTTTCATCACCCTCACGGCCAGCCGGGGTGCTTTCGGCCCCCGGCCGGATGTCGTGCTCTCCGGTATCAACCGCGGCCCGAACGCGGGTCGCGCCATTCTTCACTCAGGGACGGTGGGCGCCGCCCTCACCGCCTCGACCCACGGATGCCGAGCGATGGCGGTGTCGATCGACGTGGGCGAGCCGATGTACTGGTCAACCGCGGTCGAGGTTGCGGGCCGCGTGCTGCCCTGGTTGCTCGAGGCCGACGCCGGGGTCGTGCTCAACCTCAACGTGCCGAACGTCGCGCCCGAACGGCTGCGGGGGTTGCGCCGAGGCCGACTTGCATCTTTCGGCGCCGTGCAGACCAACGTGACGGAGGTGGGTGAGGGGTATGTGCAACTTGGCTACTCCGACATCGATGCCCAGTACGAACCGGGCACCGATGCTCAGCTCGTGGCGGACGGTTATGCCAGCTTGACCGCGCTGCTGGCGGTGTGCGAAGCATCGGCGGTCGACGTCTCTGTGCTGGCGGACTGACTGTTCGCTTCCCTAGGCGGACGAGCGATGCTTACCGCATGGCATTTCTGGACTTGAACTCAGTCGTCTCGAAATGTGCAGAGGCGTGTCGGCGGCGGATCCTTGAAATCGGCGATGAGATGACCATAGTTCTCACTGAATCGGACGGCGTCGCCGCTAGACTGCCACACCTCGATGATGCGGGCGCCGGCCTCAACCGGACCGACGATGCGACTCAGACACCCGGTCGGCAACGTGTCGTGCACACCGCCCTTCTGATTCAGCGCGCGTGACTATCGAAATCGAAGCCGCTGTCCCATTCCAGGAGTGTGCAGAAGAGCATGGTCCCACCCTTCCCTCAGGCGCCGAAACGTATCCAGCCATGACGGATGACGACCCCGTGGTGCCTCACGACCGTGCACGGCTGCGGTCGCTCGCATGCAGAGGTCAAGAGGAGTCGTCGGTTCCCAAAGGGCGCCCCGATTTGGGCTTCGGCATCGGCTGCGCCACCGGACAGCAGCGTGCGTTACACATCCCGGGATAGCGCTGGCTCCGATGGCGCGGCTCCACTCTTCGACCCACGCCGAGCTACGGCCGCGCGATGCCGCGCACGCGGACGCGGGCGCTCGGTTGAGGCGCCGGCGGATCGGCGGGTGTCGGTGCGGGTGAGAGCGGTTCCTCAGGCCTCGGAACCGGATCGCCGGGGCGCGGGAGCGGCGGTTCGAGCGGTTCGACGGGCGATATCGACCGCCGCCGGGTTCCGGGGTCCGGCCTGGTCGTCATCAACTGTTCGGCGGAGCGGCGCTGATATCGGCAAGCGCGGAACCGGGATCGCGCTCTGCCGCCAGGTCTCCGATCGACACCACGCCGATCGGCCGGCCGTGCTCGACCACGGGGAGACGCCGTATCGCACGCTCGCGCATCCGTATCGCGGCCTCCGCTATCTCGTCCGTCGGAGCCAACGTGGTGATCTCATGACTGCAAATGTCGCCGAGCTTCACTTCGGCTGGCTCGCGTCCATCGGCGACCGCGCGCACCACGATGTCGCGATCGGTGACGATGCCGCAGATTTGCTCGTTGTCCAGCACGATGACGTCGCCGATGTCGAGGTCGCGCATCGCCCTGGCGGCCTCGCCCACCGTGGCGGTCGCAGGGAAAGCGGTCGGGTTCGGGGTCATCACCTCTCGTACGCTCTCTACCACCGTCGTTCTCCCTTCCGGGTGGATTGCTTCGCGACGGGTACCCGGTTGGCTCGCCGAGCACACGTGGATGAATTCCCGCGCCGCGAGCCAAGTCGTCAGGTACGCACGTAACGTGGTCGGCGCCTTTCATCCGACGCGCAGCCGTCGTCACGCGGACGCTTGTCACAGTAGAAACCCTCGACCAAAACGCCCGTCGCCCGGCATGAGTCGAGTCGACGAGCGGGGAGCCGCCGGGCGGAAGTCAGCACTTGGACCGTCCTCAGCGCAGGGACTCGGCTCGGAGACGTCGCTCGGACCCGACTGCCTACCGTGGTGGCCCCGAACTGTTCGCTTGCGTTGATCGGAGCAGCAGCTGAACCCGTTCTCGCGCGTCCTCCAGACGCAGTCCCTCACCCGTTGGTCGTCAGTGCTCCATCGCCCGCACCACCAGGACCGGACGAGACGCGTGGCGCATCACGTGCTCACTCACGGAGCCGAGATGCACGATGCGTCCCAGCAGCCCTCGCCGATGCGATTCGACCACGATGACCTCGGCCCCCTCCCGCTCGGCCACTGCACAGATGTCGCGCCCGGGTCCCCCAGTTCCACGCGACGCTCGATCGAACCCTATGTCGCGAGCGCGGCGGCCGTCTGCTCCAACGCCGCGTGGGCGTTCGCTTGGAGCTGCGCCCAGTCGCGCTCGATCTCCTCGGGTGTCTCGACCGACCCCTCGAAGCCGCCCGCGTCATCGCCGGGCACGTCGCTGTAAATGCACACAGCAAGATGGTCTGTTCCGTGCCGGGCGAGGACATCCTGGGCGCGAAGCACCGCGTCGATTGCGAGTTCGTCGGTGGCGATCAGCATTCGACTTCGAGGATGGCGGCGCGACGGCATCGGCGGCCGGTACCTGACACTGCCGCGGAGACGGCGGGAACTCGAAGGGGGCTACATCAACTCTTCGCGGACGACGTCGAGGTTGCGGAATGTCGGCGGTCCGTCGCACAGAGATGCAAGTTGCGCAGCGAATGCGCCGTCTTCGGCATGTTCGAGTTCGCCATGGCGTCCTCATAGGAAGGGAACTCGACG
The DNA here is from genome assembly GCA_005888325.1 of Actinomycetota bacterium. Classification (NCBI taxonomy): domain Bacteria; kingdom Bacillati; phylum Actinomycetota; species Actinomycetota bacterium. The sequence goes on along the minus strand of VAWU01000049.1, from coordinate 17,841 downwards.
ATCTGCACGTAGGTGGTGTCGGCGTCACGATCGCGTGTCTGAGTCCCTCGTGTCGCCGCTCGCTTTCCCTTGGTCTTGTCCAACCAGGCGTCGAGCGCGGCGTTCAGCTCGTCGATCCGGGTCGTCTTGTACTCGATGATCTGGATGAACCCCATGTTGTCCTCTCAGTGGCAAGCCAGTCAGCCCATCCTGCAGCGGACCCGCCGTCGAGGTGTAGCTGTTCGATCGGAAGGCAAGGCCAAGAAAGCGCTGAGGACACTGAGCGAAAAAACGGACAGCTAGCCTGCGACGAGCGCGCTTGGCAGGGCAGGTAGAAGTCAGACAGAGGGCGGGGCTTCGGTCCCGGCCTTACCGCGTCGGCGGCGACGAACCAAGCTCACCACCACAATCAGCAGGAGCACCGCGGCAATCACGATCAGGAGCCAATCGCGGTTGGACGTGCGTTCGTCGCAGAGAACCTCCCCGGTCCGGCTGGTTATGCACGAAGCGGCCGCGACCACTGCTATCTGTCGTCGTCCTCGACAGGCTCAGACTCGGGAGACTCGGGGTCGACCTTGAGCAGCGCCCGTAGGGCCTCTTCGGGGTCGAGGGGGATAGCGACGGGTTCGTCGCGGTCCTCAGCCGTGGGGTTGCGTGGGGGCACGAGTCCATGGTACGCCCGACCCGACGCGAAGAGACCCGGGGTGCGTCCCGGGTCTCTCCCACTAATCGGGCCCCGACGTTCGGCTCTCCGTGGTGGTCGTGTGACTCGTGGCTCGCCCGATCGGTCGCTACGCCACGGGAGCACCGTTCACGAAGGTCAACCGCAGCACGAACAGGTTGCGTGCCCCGCCGGGATAGCCGACGTGGCCGCGGATCCAGGCGTGCAGCGCCAGCGACAGGCCGCCCACCTCGTCGGTGAACACCTCCTCGCCGCCGGGGCCCTTGGCCTGTTCACTCGAACCGAGCCAGGGTCCGGGCACCTTCCGACACGGCCCGAAGGGAGTGTCGCAGACGGCGTAGCCGATCGCATAGTTCGCGCTCGCCCAGTCATTGGTCGAGTAGAAGAGGTAGCTGCGACCGTCGTGCGCCACCATGCTCGGGCCCTCGATGAGCCCGCCCTCCCAGGGCTGGTCGGCGCGCAAGAGCAGCCGCCGGGGCCCCACCAGGCCGAGCCCGTCGGGGGTGAGCTCCTGGGCGACGATGCCGGTCATGTCTCGTTCGTCGTGCTTCCAGACGAGAAAGGCGCGGCCGTCACTGCCGACGAAGGGACTGGCGTCGATCGCACTCCCCCCCTCGGGACAGACCAGGGGCCCGGCAGAAGTGTCGACGAACTTCACCACCTCGCAGAGCGCTCGCACTCGCCGTCACCGCCGTTCGGGTTCAACGACCGGGGATCGTTCTGGTTGGTGCTCCAGTTGGCGAGGCGGTTGAGCGCCCCTTGAGATGGCGAGTCGGGCTCGGCGGTGTAGACGATGAGTGTTTGGCCGATCTCGGCGGTGAGTGCGAGCGCTTCGTAGTGGAGGGTGAGGTCGCCGACGAGCGGGTGGCGGAACGGTTGGGTGCCGGTGCGGTATCGGCGTACGTCGTGGGCGGCCCAGCGGACGCGGAAGTCGTCGCTTCGCAGTGAGAGCTCGCCGACGAGGTCGGCGAGGTCGCGGTCGTAGGGGTCGCGGCCGGCTTCGGCTCGAAGGCTGCCGACGCCGGCGTCGGCGATGCCGTCCCAGTCGGCGTAGAACTCGCGGGCTCGCGTGTCGAGGAACACGAATCGGGCGAGGTTCACCGGCCGTTCGGGGTTGGCGAACGCTTCGGAGTACAGGGCGTAGCCGAGGCGGTTGGCGGAGAGGATGTCCAGACGGCCGTTGCGCACGAACGCGGCGGACTCGGTGATGGTGTCGAGGACGCGTTGCACGCCGGGACGGACGCGCTCGGTTGTGTGGCGGCCGCGGATCGGTCGTTGCTTGGCCGCGCGCACGAGGTCGGACAGGTGGACGCGTTCGACGTCGTCGAGTTGCAGGGCACGGCTGATGACGTCGAGCACGTCTTCGGAGACACCCCGCACGCTGCCGCGCTCGAGTTGGGTGTAGTACTCGACACTGATCCCGGCGAGCATGGCGACCTCTTCGCGTCGCAAGCCTGAGACGCGGCGCCGCCCGCCATAGGCGTGCAGCCCGGCCTGGTCGGGGGTGATGCGGGCTCGGCGTGTGGTCAGGAACTCACGAATGTCGTTCCCGCTGGTCACAGCGTCCAGGCTACGGCGTGACGAGCTCGTAGGGAGGGGCTGACAGTACCCCCTATAGGTGTCGCCTCCTTACTCGACGCTGATGGCCTCAACATGAGTGCCATGTCTGCCGTGGCCGTCGACGAACTCGACTCGATCCGATGTCCGAGCCCAGCCCGTCCTGGTCGGGGCCGAGCCGAGGCGTTGTGCCTCGCCACCTGATCCGCGATCGCGACGCCAAGTTCAGCCGTGCCTTCGACGACATCTGGCGCTCGGTCGGCGCCCAGATCGTCCGCACTCCAGTGCGGACGCCAGTGGCCAACGCGTTCGCCGAGCGCTGGGTCGGCACCGTCCGGCGCGAGTGCCTGGATCAACTGCTCATCCTCAACCACCGCCACCTTGAACGAGTGCTGAAGATCTTCGTTGGTCACTACAACCAGGACCGACCTCATCGCGGTCTTGGCCTCGTCGCGCCGGACGGTCCTCCGTGTGACCCGACGACCGATCCACGATTCGAGCAGCTCGAGCGTCACGACGTTCTTGGAGGACTCATGCACGAGTACGAACTCGTTGCAGCGTGACGATCGACTTTTGACACCCGACAGGGCTGCCCTGCATTTCGGGCTCGCACCGGTACCGTTGGTCCGGTGACTCGCCGTCTCCTGGGCCTGCTGCTCGCGGTGGTCCTCGTCGGTTCCGCGTGCGGCGACAAGAAGGACGCGTCGCAGCAGACGACAGGGCCCTACGCGGTGGGCGTGCGCACGGTCACGTTCGTCGACGACAGCCGGGCGTTGGACGCCAGGAACACCCAGCCCGACGCGCCCCGGCGCCGGCTCGTCACCAACCTCTGGTATCCGGCCGAGGGCGTGCCGTCGGACGCCGAGGTGGCCGACGCCAAGCCCGCCAAGGGGCCATTCCCGCTCATCGTCTTCAGCCACGGGCGCAGCGGCGAGCCCCAGCAGTACGCGGCCTCCTTTCGGATCTGGGCCCGTGCCGGATACGTGGTGGCCGGGGTCCGGCATCCCCTGACGGTCCGGGGCCTGCCCTTCGGGGCCGTCACCGAGGACATCGTGAACGAGCCTGCCGACCAGACGTTCGTGATCACGAAGCTCGGCGCGGAGGACTCCAGCCTCGTCGACGTCGACCACGTGGCCGTTGCCGGTCACTCCTCGGGCGCGATCGATGCGCTGGCCAGCGGGTTCAACACCTGCTGCCACGACAAGCGCGTCGACGCCGTCATCCTCGAGTCCGTCATCGGCCCGCCGTTCAAGGGCGGCACCTACTTCAAGGGCGTTCCCGCGACGCCGGTGCTGTTCTTCCACGGCGATGCGGACGCCGAATTTCCCCTCGCCGCCGGCCATGGCCTCTTCGAGCAGGCCAAGCCCCCGAAGTTCTTCGTGACGATCAAGGGTGGCGGGCACACGTCGCCCTACCGGGACGGGCCGCCCGACTTCCACCTGGTGGCACAAGCGAGCCTCGACGTCTTCGACCGCTACCTCAAGGACGACAACGACGCCCTCGACCGGCTCCGTCGCGACGTCGCCCGCTTCCCGTTCGCCACGCTCGAGGCTGCGCCTCGGTAGTGCTCAGTAGAGCGTGGGCTTCGGTCGCGCTCACCTGCGGATATCGGGTCGCACACGCGACGCCGCCCCGGTGACGGATGGCTCCGCACGGTGATGCCGAGTCGTTTCCCAGGCCCCCGGGGGCGACGGGCTGAAGGTTACCGCTGCTTCTTGCCGGCCGCCCTCTTCCGCTCCTCCCCCCTGGACGGGAACAGCGTCGTCGGTGGCGTGGATCACGAGCGTAGGCACAGATCATCGGCAACACCGGTCGAACGTCGATGCCGAAGGTGGCCTGAACGGTGGCTCGTGCCATCCCCGGGCTCGCGCTCATCCGGCTCGAGCATCCCGAGCTGTCGAATCGACCGTACCGAGGGAAGCAGCGCACGCAACGCGGGACTCGAGCGATGCGCGTTGCGACACGTTCCCGAAACAACTCCAGCGGCGGAGCATGCGGAACGCGATCGAAGATCGCGACCTTGCACGTATGGCCGGCGACCGTCGGCGATTCCAATCGCAGAATGCGTAGGTCTTCGGGCTCCAACGGCTCGAGCGCCGTCATCGTTCCCCTCTCGATGCCACCGCGTTACGGCGCCGAGCGCGCGAACTCAGCGAGGAACGCTGACGCGCCCGGAAATCGTTCTTGCAGCGCGCGGACGTCGCCCAACTCGACGTCGGACGGTTCGACACCGGGCCACTCGGTGCTCGCGCCGAGGAACCAGCTGCCGCCCGCGCGCAGCCGCGCGGCATGAAAGGTCCCGCCTGGCAAGAACAGCTGCACCTTGTTGCCCGCGGCGAGATCAGGCCCGACGACTTCGACCGCGTGCGACCCGTCGGGGTAGAGGGCCAACACTTCGAGAGGATCGCCCAGGTAGCGGTGGTACAGCTGATCGTTGCGGATGCGGTGCAGCCGCACCGGCCGCTCGGGCGTCACCAGGAAGTACAGCGCGCTGCCGACCGGGCGCCCGTCAGCGAACGGTGCGCGCAAGCCGCCAGCCACGATTCGGTTGACGCTGCGGTACGTCTCGGCAACGAACCCGCACGTTGGGTGCGGCGCGAGATGGAGGAGCTCGATGACCTCGGACGCCGAGAGCGAATCCTGCGCCACGCCCGTAACGCTACGACGCGGGCATGGTTCGTCGCGGTGCCGCCCGTCCGCCCCGAGCTCGCTGGAGCCCCGACGAACCAGCAGCTCGCGAATACTGCGAAACGGTTCGATCCGGGTCCACCCGTCAGACAGCGTACGAGGGGCCGAGCATGTCCGCGACGGGACGATTCGGGTGGATTGCGCCGTTCCGGAGATCCAACGCACGATGACCGCCGCTCGGGCAAAGCCGCAGGTCACCGGTGCCAGACGAGTTTTCGACCACCCACAGGAGGGGAAAGGCCTGAGCGGGTCTCGGAGTGATCCTGCGGCGGTTGGCCGACCGGTGCGCCGACCCTCCCTAAAAAGGGACGGTGACGTTCTTTGGTTCGAGCAGTCGTCGGCAGCGGTGGGCGCGCCGAGGATTCGGTGGCGGTCGACGGACAATGACGCGGCTGTTCACGGCAGCGACTCGCAGGCAACCCCATCGCCATCTGCGTCGAGATTGGTACGGGTTCCCAGCGGAGGGGGCTCGTCCCCTTGAGGGCCGCTGTGGTCGAAGTACGCCTGGGCGGCCTGCCTTGTCGAAAAGTCGGAGCAGCGCTTCGGCGGGTCGAGGACAAGGATTGCCTTGGTGGCGATCTCGACCGCCGAGAGGGCGGCGAGGGCCACGACGACACCCACCACGAGTTTGCGCCACGGCGTCGGGCAGTTGACCCACGGAGCCGGGTGCTCTGGGAGGGGGTGAAGCTTTCTCCACTCGTTGAATTCCCGGGCTGCCAGGTAAGCCGCGTCAGGTTGTTGCTGCTGTTCGGGGCTGAGGACGGGGGAGTCGCCGACCTGACACGCGCGAATGCTCTCGCCCTCCGAAGCCCCTGGCCGCCCATCAGCGCCGTCACGCGCGGCCGACTCGGCCGCGCCGAAGTCGTCGTTCACGCCTGCTCTATCGGCAGCAGCTTGAGGACGCGTGCGTGCTCGCTGCAGGCGTGCGTTGGTTTGTCGGGCTCGTCGGGCTCGTCGGGTTCGTCGGGTCTCATTTTCCCGCACTAATACGACGCCGCGGCGCGCGGCCGCGGCACTTTCGCTCTCAACCTCACGCACTACACGCCAACCCGAATCTTGTCCACAAGCCCCAATCGGCGCTGCGCGGTAGCCCCGGTGCGTGTCACGAAGAGGCCGTGGGCGCGACCGGCTCTACGTCGATCATTCCGCGCGTCCTCCTCGCGCATCTGGTGGGTGAGGAGCGCCGCCGACTTCGACAGACGACCCGGCACCCGCCGGGCACCATCGTCAAGCAACCGGCTCCTTCCTCGTCGGAATGAACCGCGTCATCGCCTGAGCAGTCGCTCGAAGCCGCCGAGCGCCTCGACGATGGCACGGCATCGTGGGCGTCGCCGAAGCCGTCCAGGAGCGCGTGCTCGCGCCACCGCCCGACTGCTCCGACCCGCGTCTGCGCGTCGAGGTCGAGGCTGCCTCCTGGGTCGACGACTTCATCGCCGACGACGTACGGAACGACCAAGCTGTCGCCTCCCAGCGAGCGATGTTCCAGCTCGCGTGCCTGCTGGCGGATGCCGTCGCCGACGCGCTCACGGCTCGCACGCGCGCAACGGACGGACCCACCAAGTCGCACTGTCTTCGGGTTCAGACGCTCGACCCTCGTCGCGCGGTCGAGGAGCTGCGGCGACGCGGCGTGGAGGCCGTGCGCTGGAGCGCACGACTCGCGAGGCCGTTCAGATGGACCCGCAAGTGACGCGACCCCACTCGGTGTCGGATACGACCGGTGTCGCTCCGGCGAGAGCTAGATGTAACGGCTCGCACCGTTGTTGACGGCCTCGATGGGTGGGCGCCCGGCGTGGGCAGTGTGGCCGCGGTGATGGTTGTAGTCGTGAAGAAAGCGTTCAAGTCGCCGAAGACGCTCGGCTTCTGAACGATAGGGCCGCACGTAGGCCCACTCGTCGAGCAGCGTCCGATTGAAGCGTTCGACCTTGCCGTTGGTCTGAGGCCGGTAGGGACGGATCCGGCTGTGCCGCAGGTCGAGCTCGGCACAGCGCGTCGCCCAGTCGTGGCTCTTGTAACCGGGACCGTTGAGTTCCTAACCGATGTCAACCCCTCGCAGGCGCTTCTAGCCTCCTCGTGGGCGGGTCGGCAGACGGAGCGCCTAGCGACTCCTTTACTCTGTCGGCTCGCCCACGCTTGACGTGCTGCGTGTGGGTGACGGAACGCTTCTTCCGGCGCACGTCCTCGGGAATGCAGTAGCGCTCAGCGATGATCGCCCGTGCCTCCGCGACGTCGACGACTCGACCGTCGACGTCGCGGAGTTGGTAGGGCACACCGTTGCGCCAGCAGGCGATGATGCGTGTCAGCAGCGCCATCGCGATGTGGCACAGCGCGGAGTTGTGGTGTTTGCCGGTCACGGTCATCAGCCGGTGGTAGCGAGCGGCGAGCGTCGGGTCCTGGCGGCGCGCGTGATCAGCGGCGAGGAAGAGCGCCTCTCTGAGGACGGCGTCACCCCGTTTGGTCGGACCACCATGGGCACCGGCGATCCCCGAGGCGTCGAGGGACGGCACCAGCCCGCTGAACGCTCGAGCCCCACGCAGTGAGCGGAACCGATTCGGGTCACCGAGCCGACCCAGGATGGCCGCGGCGGTGATGTCGCCGACGCCGGGAGCCGACGTCAGGATCCGGTTGGGATCAAGCTTCGTCATGAGGGCCGTCACGCGCTCGTCGAGCTCTTTCACCTCGGTGGTCAGCTGCAGCGCCAACCTCGCCTCGATGGCGATGTCCTCGGCCAGCTCGGTGTAGTCGAGCTCCCCATCCCACAGCGCCAAGGTCGCGTCCGCGGCCTCGAGCAGCTCGATCGCTCGCTCCTCACCCCACGCGCCACGCGAATGGCGGTAGATGAACCGACTGAGGCGAGCCCGGCCAAGGCGCCGCACCACGTAGGGATCGGCATAGCCGGCAGCGAGGAACCGCAGCGGTGTCACGTTGGCCAGATCGCCACCCAACGCTGCGTCCCATCCCGGGCCGAGCAGCTCGAGCAAGGCGTCGAGACGGGCCAGACATTGGCTGCGGCGTTTGACCAAGGTGCTCCGGTGCTTGGCTGCTCGCTTCAGCGCGTCGGCTGGACCAAGCCCGTCTTCACGATGGAGGCCCTCGGGATGAAGCAGCGGGAGCCGAGCGAGGACCCGTGAGTCAAGACGGTCACTCTTGGTGTGTTTGTTGTAGTAGTCCCGCAGGTCGGCGCAGCGCTCCGAAGGGACGACGACGACGGTTGCGCCACGCCGGCGGAACCACGCCGCGAGGGGGACCCACGCGTTGCGGGTGGGCTCCATCACGACCGTCACTGCACCTGGCTCCGTTCCAGACGGCAGCAGCGCCCAGAGTTCGTCGAGATCGGCGGACGTGGTGCGGAACCGTCGTCCGGACCACACGAACTCACCTCGCTCGTCGGCCAAGGTGGCTTGATGCGCGGCCCGGCAGGCGATGTCGATGCCGAGACAAAGCTGCAACCCCTCCTCCTCTCGCGTCAGTGGTCTGGCCGGAGCCACCGAACCGGGGGAAGGGCAATACCGAACATTCGCTAACAGGGATCCGACCTGCGGCCGGTCACCGGGTTCCTCAACAGGACGCGCCCTTCCCGGCGGTGGCCCCGCCCGCCAACGTGATCAACAGGCAAGGAGTCACTCAAGCGTGCTCCGATCGGTCAGCAACGACGGCGGACGGGCGCCGGTCGCCCCGATCCTCACGCCGCCGGCCGGTCGGCGGGGGGATCCAAGGCACGTGAGCGAGTCTGAATGTCGGTGAGCACCCGCTCGAGCACGATGTCGTGTTCGGTGAACCAGTCGTGCGCTCGGTCCAGGAAGCCGACGCAATCGGCTGTCCGAACGCGGTCACTGCGCGGCTCAGCTCTTACAGGCCCAGCACCGCCGCCGCGTTGTCCCGGAACAGCGACCCCTCACGGATGTAGCTGCGCACCATGGGCAATGACTTGTGCCCGGTCTGCGCCATGATCGCCCGCTCGCTCGCCCCAGCCGCCGCTGCCGATGTCGCCAGTCCCGCGCGCAGCGAGTGCCCCGCGAACTGATCGGGGTCGAGACCGACGCGCGCTGCGGCGCGTTTAACGATCAGGGCCACCGCGGTGCCCGACAAGCGCGCCCCGCCCACTCGACCATGACGGTCCACTGGACGGAACACCGGCCCATCGTCGATCCCGGCGGCCGCGCGCCACGCCCGCACCGCGCGCAAGGTCGGCGCTGCGTTCGAGTTCGGGCACGATACGAGAGGCGGTCAGCAGGAAGCGCAGCTCACCCGGCGATTCAAGGAGGAGTAGGCGCTGCACGACCTCTTCGATGGTGGGAAAGCCCGGCTTCTCGGCAGGACTGGTCGAGCAGGTCCCGTTCAGCCATCAGTCGCTCCGCCGACGGTCGAGCCCACGAGGACCCCTGGTGGGCACCGTGAAGTTCGTACCGTGCTCCAGCAAGGCGACTCTCGGACGATGGGTTGCGCCGTGGACTTTGATGTCGTCCCCGTTTCGGTGTCACGCGTCGGGGCCGACCTCGGGTCGCACGCCGGTATCCACGAGGTCCTGAGCCACGGTCCGCAGCTTGAGGTTGAGATGCTGGGAGGCCCGACACAGGACATCGAAGGCCTGCCCGGCGGTGATCCCCTCGCGCTCCATCAAGATGCCCTGGGCCTGACCGATGACCTCGCGCGAGATAAGTCCCCCCGCCAAGCGCTCCGCCCGCCGTGCTTCCTGCGCCCGATCCTGGGCGGCGGCCAGGGCAATGCCTGCGTGGGCGGCGAAGATCAACCCTGCGGCTCGGTCGGTGGCGCCGTAGGCCCGGGGCAAGCGGGCATAGAGGTTGAGCGCGCCGAGCGTGTCGTTCGCGAAGAGCCGGAAGGCGAGCAGGCTGCGCAGCCCGGCGGCTACGGCGCGGGGGCCGAAGGCGGGCCAGCGGGTGTCCTCGCGTAGGTCGTCCGCGTAGAGCGAGTCCAGACCCTCGGTGATCACGGCCAGGCAGGGGCCCTCGCCCGTGTCGTATTGCGCGGCGTCGACCTCGGCCACCACCGGGTCGGTGGCCAACTGCGTGGTCACCCGCGGCCCCGCCACCAGCGACAGGCCCGCGTAGTCGCAGGCGTCGATGGTGTCGCGTGCCGTGTGCACGATGCGGACCAAGGTCTCCTCCACCGTGCCCGCGGTGAACAACGCCCGAGCGATCGTCCCGAGACCCCCTGCCAGCTCGTCTTCCCTGGACGCCATGGCCTCTCCCTGGGGGTGCATCCGCGGCGGGATCGCCTAGGCCCCGCTGCGTGCAACCATCGGAGGCTAGTGTTGGTCCGCCTTCGACAGTGAGGGCTTGGTCGAGCGGTGAACGCTCCTGGGCCCGTCGGAGGCAACGAACGGAACCTGTCGTTCCTACATCGCCAAGGCCCAGAGTAGTGCGGAAGCGCTTCTCCATCGGGGCGACGGGCCTGACCGCGCCCTGTGCCGTGCCGCTCGCCCCGCTGCCACCACGCTCGCGGCCCAGACGATGGCGTCGGCCCGCCACCGCGCCTCCAATGAGGAACTCATGACGATGCCCGATGCCGCCCTGGACGAGTTTCGCCGCGAGGCGGGACTCTCCCACCCCGAGTTCTGGTTGCGCTATTTCGCGCTCGGGGGAATGAGCGCTCCGTTGGAGGTCGAGGCCTACCTCTGTGGCGCACTGGCGCCCACGGATCATGACCGCGACGTGTTGGCCCACGCCCTCAACGAACGCTTCTCCGAGCTGGGGCGGAACTACGGGGTCCCGTATGCCGAGGACACGACGGAGGCGACCGACCAACGCTGAGGACCGCAGCGCGGCTTTGTCGCCTTCCACAGCGTCAAAGGTGCCCGCGCCTCGGTGTCGGATACCACCGGCGTTGCTCCGCCGGGAGCTAGGCCCTCCAGCGTGGCCCTCGGCCGGGTACTCGACGGTACTGACCGATGTCGTCGAGCCAGGCGGCGCGTGCGCCTCGCCACCGCCGCGCCCGGACGCTGCGCCGCACGACGACTGCGCCCATCAGCGTGGCGGCGAGGACAGCCGCACCGAGTTCCCAAGCCATGTCTCTCACCTCGTCTTGTCCTGACCCTATGGCGTGCGCGGATCGAACTCCCAGTCGAAATCGGCGTGACCACCGCCCGGCACGATCTGCGCGCTGAGAGATGACCGCGTATGGCGCGTTCCACGCGCGTCATGAGCCGTGATTCGACCCGACGAGGGTGCTTCACAAGGTCGCGTAAGACGGCCGAGCAGATCGGTTCCGTCGCTCGTGAGAACGGGATCGACTCGTCGATCCGTGCGCCTCTCAGGGGTGGGACGGCCGGATGAGCAGGGTGCTTGGCCCGACCGTCATCGTCACCTGCAGACCATCCCGCGCATCACGGCGCGCGGACGGTGTGGCGTCGCTGCTCTCGGCGGTGAAGGGTGACGCTCCGGCCAGGTCCGCGACCGGGAAGGACGCCGGGCGCACCGGCCACCTGGTCGTTCGGGGTGTCTCACGCGGTGATTCCTTTCTCGGCCGACAGCGCTCAGAGGTGACTGAAGCACTAGCTCCAATGCCATCTCGATGTGCTCGCTCCGGGCGCGGTCATGTCCTCGGGAGTGCAGGGCCGGGGATGACGGGCAGCTCGGAGAGACCGCGAAGCACGAGCCCGTCGCCGTGGCCCCAGTGCAGCTTGTCAACGGAGACGGCGAGGCGGAGCGCGGGGAAGCGACGCAGCAGCGACCCGAAGGCGACCTGGCCCTCCATGCGAGCGAGCGGGGCACCGAGACAGTGATGGATGCCGTGCCCGAACGCGAGGTGGCGGCTCTCGACTCGATTGATGTCGAGCTCCTCGGGGTCCGCGTACTGGCCGCCGTCCCGATTGGCGGCCGCCAGACAGATGATGACCTGGGCCCCGGCGGGGATCGTCACACCACCGATGTCGATCGGTGCGACTGCGTAGCGAAACGTCGAGTGGGGAACGGGTGCGTCGTACCGGAGGAGCTCCTCGACGGCAACGGCGAGCTTGGCGGGATCGGACCGCAGATCATCGAGTTGCTCCGGATGCTCGAGCAGGGCGACGACGCCGTTGCCGATGAGGCTGGCGGTCGTGTCGTGGCCGGCCACGATCAGCTGGAAGATCGTCGACAGCAGCTCCTGGGTGCTGAGCCGCTCGTCGCCGTCGCGGGCACTGATGAGCCCGCTCACGAGGTCGTCGCCGGGGCTGGCCTGTTTGGCGTCGACGAGCGCCTCGAGCATCGCGACGACGGCGTCGGAGGCCTCCTTCGCCCGTGCGTATTTGGCGGGGGTCGAGGTGGGGACGAGCAGCGCGATGAGCCCCCGTCCCAGGTCGGCCCGATCTGGATCGGGCACGCCCAGCAGCTCGCAGATGACAGTGAACGGCAGCGGGAACGCGAACGCACCGACGAGGTCGATCCGCGCGTCGGGCCCGGCCGCCGCTATCGCGTCGAGAAGGTCGTCCACGATGGCCTGCACTCGCGGCCGGAGCGCTTCGACGCGGCGCGGCGTGAACGCGGCCGAGACGAGGCGGCGCAGTCGGCTGTGATCCGGCGGGTCGACGCTGAGCATGTGCCGCGCGAAGGAGGGTCCGGGCAGGCCCTCGGCCACGACCCCGGCCCCCGTCGCAAGCGCGGCGCGCATGTCCTTGGAGAGTCGCGAATCGTTGAGCGCGATCCGTGCCTCCTCGTAGCCGACCACGAGCCAGGCATCGTGGCCGTCGGCGAGGGTGACCGCATGCACCGCGCCCAGCTCGCGGACCTCTGCGAACAGCGGGAACGGATCGTCGCGGTCGTAGGCCCCCCACGCCTTCAGTGCCTCGGTCGTCGTCACTGGTCGCCCACCTCGGGAGACAGCCTACGACGACGACGGTCGGGCAGGTTCCGCGATGCTGCCCTGTCAGCAACGATCAGGTCTGCAACGATCTCGAGAGAGGAGGATCCGACCATGTTCATCGAAGCACCTGACGAATCCACCGTCGATGACGACGTTGCGAGCTGGTACGAGAGGCAACGCGACTCGTGGGGCTATCTGCCGAACTACGCACCGGCGTTCGCGTTACGGCCCGACGTCGCCGAAGCTTGGAAGACGCTCAACAACGCGGTCAGAGGACACATGGAGCGGCGACGTTTCGAGCTCGCCACCATCGCGGCCGCTCGCGCCTATCGGTCCACGTACTGCATGGCAGCCCACTGCAAGTTCCTCCGTGACGCCTGCGGCGACGAGTCGACGATGCGCGTCGTAGCCGCCGACTCGAGCGGCAAGAACCTCGATGCCACCGACCGAGCGGTGATGGACTTCGCCACCCAGGTGGCGCAGGACGCCTCGTCGGTCACCGCCGCGGATGTGCAACAGCTGCGCGATCACGGTCTCGGCGATCCCGAGATCGTCGACGTCGTGTTCGCGGCCGCCACTCGGGCCTTCTTCACCAAGGTGCTCGACGCGCTCGGCGTGCAGGCCGACGTCCAACTCGGCGAGACGTTCGATTCCGAGGTTCGGCGTCAGGTCACGGTCGGCCGTCCGATCGCCGACTCGTGACCGCGCGTTTGCCCCTACGCAGACGCTCGGGCGAGGGCTAGCCTCGCGGGACACTCAGCAAGGAGTCGGCCAATGACTGCTACCGAAACCCCCATCAACAACGGCGTCAACGTCGAAGCATTGCTCGGAGCCCGGGAGGCAGTGACGTCGGCGCCAGACGCGGCGAAGTTCGTGTGGCGAGCCAGGTGCGAATGGCAGAACGGCACGCACAGCAACTCCACCGTGGAGGGCTTCTTCGGCCTCGGCGAGGAGCAGGCTCACCGCACCCGGTACTCGTTCGACGTCGATCATCCCGAGGTCTTCGCGTCCGAGGACAACGGCGCGACGCCCGTCGAGTACGTGCTCGTCGGTCTGGCCAGCTGCCTGACCGCGGGCGTCGCAGCCGTGGCGCAGAATCGGGAGATCCAGCTGCGCAGCGTCTCCGCGACGATCGAAGGTGACATGGACATCCGGGGCATCCTCGGCGCGGACACCGACGTGCGCAACGGTTTCAGCGGCATCAAGGTGACCTACAAGATCGACGCCGATGGATGCATCGCCCGCGGACATCAAGGCGCTCGTTACGCAGTCACAGAAGCGTTCGGCCGTGTACGACATCATCACCAACCCCACCGACGTCCGGGTCGAGGTCAGCTGACCCCACCACACGACTAGGGGCGGCCGCCGTGCGCACCACGACCGTCGTCATCGGGGCCGGGCACGGTGGGCTCGCGATGAGCCGCTGCCTCTCCGACCGCTCGATCGACCACGTGGTTCTCGAGCGGAGCCAGGTCGCCAACTCGTGGCGGACCGAGCGCTGGGATTCGCTCCGTCTACTCACGCCCAACTGGCAGTGCCGCCTCCCGGGCTACGCCTATGAGGGCAACGACCCCGATGGGTTCATGACGATGCCGGAGGTCGTCGAGTTCGTCACCGGCTATGCGAAGGACATCGCGGCCCCGGTGCAGACCGGCACGACCGTGACGTCGGTGCGCCGGACCGATGGCGGATACCACGTCACGACCGATCACGACGAATGGCAGTGTCCGACGGTCGTGCTGGCAACGGGAGCGTTCTACGTCCCGCGCGTGCCGGCCTACTCCGAGGCAGTCCCCAAGGCGGTGACGACGCTCACGCCGATGGAGTACCGCAATCCGGACCAGCTCGCCGAGGGTGGGGTGCTGGTCGTCGGCGCGTCGGCGACCGGCGTGCAGATCGCTCACGAGATCCAGCGCTCGGGCCGCCCGGTCACGGTGGCCGTGGGAGAGCACGTTCGGGGGCCCCGCGTGTACCGGGGCCGCGACATCCACTGGTGGATGGAGGCGGCCGGTGTGCTCGACGAGCGCTACGACGAGGTGGACGACATCGTGCGCGCGCGCCACGTGCCGTCGATGCAGCTCGCAGGATCTCCCGAACGCGCCACGTTCGACCTCAACGCGCTCACCGGCCTCGGTGTGAAGCTCGTCGGCCGCCTCGCCGGTATACGCGATGGCGCCGCCCAGTTCTCCGGGTCGTTGCGGAACAAGTGCGAACTCGCGGACCTCAAGCTCGACCGGTTGCTCGACACCGTCGACGCGTGGGCGACGGCCAGCGGCATGGACGACGCGACTCCGCCTCCACACCGGTTCACACCGACGGCCGTGTCCGAGCCGCCGACGCTCGACGTGGATCTCGCCAGTGGCGCCGTCCAGAACATCATCTGGGCGACCGGCTTCCGCCCCGACTACTCCTGGCTCGACGTACCGGTTCTCGACGGCAAGGGAATGGTCCGGCACGACGGTGGTGTCGTGGATTCGCCAGGTATGTATCTGATCGGTGCTCCGTTCCTGCGTCGACGCAAGTCGAGCTTCATCGACGGTGCCCGCGACGACGCGCAAGACCTCATCGTCGAGCTGACACGCTTCCTCGACAGTCAAGCCTCGCCGTCGAGGCATGACATCACTGGCCGCTGGCCGCGCACGGCTCCTCAGGACCTGACCTAGGTTTGCTCACGTTCCCGACCTCATCGGCGTCGCTGGCGTCTCGGGCACGCACCCGGTTGCGGTCACTTTCGGCCGGTGGCGATCCCCCCTGGATTCCCCCACGACGCCGCCCGGAGAGGTTGACTTCCCCCGATTTCCCCCTAGCTCAGTGGACACAACTGAGCACACCTGAACACGAAGAAGGAAGGAGGCGAAGCCGACGAGTCGCAGGTCATACGGGAATCCTGAAGGAAACGGCTGGTCAGTGGTTAGCGCCCCTAATCGGACGGCTTTCGAACCGTCAATTCGGTCAAGGCGTCGCTGAACTTCTCGATTATCTCACGGAGCGTGAAGGAGAGGAAGGCTCCGACAACTTGGCGTGAACAGGCGCTGGCGTCTGAGTCTTGGCGAACCTGGCACTGATCCACCGGCATGGATGGCATGATCGGAGCCCCGGGCTCCTGTTGGCTTCTGGGGTGTCACAGGGTGCTGGGACAATCATGTGGTGACCGATCGGCAGGTAATGCTGCAGGCGCTTGCAAACGCAGCCGAGCCGTGTGGCCACTGCTTGTGGTGGAGCGATCTTGGCTGCACCATGGGCGGGTGGCGCTCTCCGAGCAGTTCGACGCGGTGTTGGTGGCGGCCCAGGGGGGCGCGCCCTGGGCCGTCGAGGCGATCTATCGCGACCTGCACCCGAGCGTGCTCGGCTTCCTGCGCCACCGCGCCCCCAACGACGCCGAGGACCTGGCCGCCGACGTGTTCATCGCCGTGGCCGAGGGCGTTGATCGCTTTCAGGGGTGCGAGACACGCTTCCGCTCCTGGGTGTTCACCATCGCCTACCGGCACCTGGTCGACCTGCGCCGACGCGCGGGTCGGCGTCGCACCGAGCCGAGCCCACCCGACCTCGTCGCCGAGCACACCGTGATCGGAGACGCCGAGCACGACGTCATGCTCGCGATCAGCACCCGGTCGGCCCTCGCCCGGGTCGCCGCGCTGCCCCCGGCTCAGGCCGAGGTGATCCTGTTGCGCATCGTGGCCGACCTGCCTTTGGACGACGTGGCCAGCATCGTGGGGCGACGCAAGGGAGCCGTCCGGGCCCTGCAGCACCGGGCACTCCGGCGCCTAGCCCGGGAGATGCCCGATGGCGCGGCTGAGGGATTCGTTGGTCGTCAGGCACGAT
>VAWU01000049.1:593-1227 GCA_005888325.1 Actinomycetota bacterium | reverse complement strand
ACGATGGCCACGACGGCGTGCCACCCAGCCTCGAGCCGATCCGAGTCGGCCTCGCACGGGTGTGCGCCGCGCACCTACGAGAGGCCGCCTGGTCGACAGCCATGCCCTCTGCGAAAGGGCGCCTAGCCTGATCATCACGAAGCCGTGCGACCGCCTCTCGAACCTCCTGGTTTGAAAACAGTCCTCTCACGACCAGCGGTGGACCCGGAAGGAGGTGGGTCAGTTTTCGACTGTCCGATAGTGGGTCAGTTTTCAGCCGACGCGACGCCTACTGGAACCGGAAATATTGCTTGACCTGGCCTTCTAATCCTGACTTCTCTCCCCCGGCCGCTCTCCGGCCGCGAGAAGTCGCCGCGGGACAGGGCCCCATCCTCCCCGGGGCTTTCCCGTCCTCGCTACGCTCTGTCAACGACGGCTACGCTTTGTAGACGACGAGACGGAGCGCGCTGCGGGACCTACGGCACTGCCCACCTGGGTCCAACAGCGCTCTCCGGCCGCAAGACGGCGCCGGGGGGGCGACCCGTCAGGCAGGCAGGCACCCCCGGCGCCCTCTGGCGACTCACCGTTTGGCGGATGTCGGCTCTGGGGTAGCAAGCACAGCCCCGGGGGTGGGCGCCGCGCTTCCCCGGACTCA
>VAWU01000049.1:0-588 GCA_005888325.1 Actinomycetota bacterium | reverse complement strand
TCCGAGTCTGTCCCCGTCACTGCCCTGAAGCGGTAAGCACCCGCCAGGAGGGTGTATCGGGGGGGGATCCTGGCGGGTGCTGTTAACCCTCTCCCTGCCCACCTGGCGCGGTTGTCAAGCCTCGCCGCGCAGTTTTTCTGTGTAACCCTCTGTACTCGTCGGAGGAACGGGTTGGAGACTCCCCGCGCCCAACCTGGTCGCCCGGATGTCGACGAGAGACGCCCGATCACTCGCCGAGCGGAGTGAATCTCTACTCGCGTTAGACGCTGGCGTGGACGAAGGGGGACCTCGGCCGCGCGACTGCCTAGGTACCCGCGTTAACCCTGCCGTTCCTCTTGCGCCGTGTTGTACACGAGGAAAGCCGACAATCGGGATCCGCTCACCGAGAATCTGCTGGCGAGCAACGGCGGCTCCGCTTCCGCGCCGGTCGTGATGGAAGGGCGAAGCCGACAATCGGGATCCGCTTGCCGAGAGTCTGCTGTCGAGCACCCGGTTGACTCGCCGCCGAGGCCGGTCGCGGTCGCGATGCCCGTCGTCGCGTCATGCGGGTGCGCGGCGACATCGGTCATCTCACGGCGATGCCGTCGG
>VAWU01000048.1 GCA_005888325.1 Actinomycetota bacterium | reverse complement strand
CGACACAGGAGAGACACAAGAAAATGGATCTGGTTGCCGTTTGGCACTATCTGCAGGCCAAGTTCAACGTCGCCGATGACGAGAAGGGCGCCAGCCTCGTGGAGTACGCGCTCCTCGTCGCCCTGATCGCCGTGGTGTGCATCGCCGCCATCACGCTGCTCGGAAACAACGCCTCGACCAAGTTCAGCCAGGTCGGCGGCTCGATCGGCGGCTCATAGCCTGACCCGCAGTCAACGCAGTACGAGGGACGGGGGTGCTCGGGAGAGCACCCCCGTCTCGCGCGTCCCGGAACGCTTCCTCGCCGCGGCGTCAGCGAGGTCCGCGACCGGCGCGCGTGACGACGACCCACGACCTGGTGATGTGGACGACCCTCCAACGTCGGTCCGCCCGCAACACCACAGCCAGGGGGAGCTTCTTCTCCCACAGCACCGAGTCCACCCGGTACCGGTCGAGGATCGCCTCGTAGTCGGGCCGTCCCGCGAGCAGGTCGAACGCCGCCTCCCCTACCGCGCGGGGGTACATGTCGAACCGGTCGTCGAAGAAGACGTTGCGCCCTCGGCCGTCGCGCAGGGTGCGTAGGTTGCCGACGAAGTCCTGCGTGGCGACGCGGCCCTCGAGGTAGTGGTTGCGCTCCATCCAGTCGAGCTCCCGGACGGGATAGGACTTGAGGGAGAACGCAGGCCCCTGCGCCGCGTCGATGGTGAGCACGAGGCCGAGCGCGGCGATGGCGGCGAATGCAGTCGCCGACAGCACTGAGCGGCGCTCCCCCGTGATGCTGCCGATCCGGCCCAGGCCGCGGGCGAGCACCGGGGCCAGCGCGAACGACGCGACCGCGGTGTTGCGCAGCGCGACGGCGCCGAGCAGGCCGAAGCCGGCAGCCACGATCCCGTCCTCCCACGACGGCCGGCGCATGAGCAGGAGCAGGGCCAGCAGCAGGTGCCCCAGGAAGATGAGGTTCTCGGGCTTCGAGAAGTCGGGCGACTGCCATTCGATGACGTGCGACAGCACCGCGCGCTGGCCGAGCAGGTGCACGGGGAACAGCAGCAGGCGCAACCCGAGGGGGTTGAGGGCACCGAGAGCCGTGCCCACGACAGAGAAGGCGAGCAGGCGGAGGAGCCGGCGCGGGGGCCGGTGGTCGAGGCGCCGGCCCACGGCGCGGAGGCCGAGGTAGAGCGGCCCGAACGGGAAGCTGCCGTGTGTGTTGACCCAGACCCACCCCGCGGGAAGCAACCAGCGCGGCGATCGCCGGTCGTCCTCCGCGAGCAGCACGGTCACCGCGAAGAGCGTGAGGCCGAAGAGCAGCGGGCGCGACGACCACAGCTTCCCCCCCAGCGCCACGACCGGGCTCACGGCCACGATGCGGGCGATGACGCTGCCGGCGGGACGGGTGAGGCGCCACGCCAGCAGGGCCAGCAGCGCGGTCTGGGCGCCGTGGAGGACGACAAGGGACCAATCGCCCAGCTGACGCTCGAGACCGGCGTAGAGGACCGATGCGAGCCACGACTGCACGACCCAGGGGTGGCCGGGGGCGGTGAACGAGTAGGGGTCGGCCCGGGGGATGCCGTGGTCGAGGATGAGGCGACCGGTGGCCAGGTGGGTCAGGAACGAGTTGTCGAACAACGGCCGGAGGCCGGTGACGAGACCCCAGACGACGACGGCGGCGCCCACCACACCGAGCAGCGACGGGCGCGGCACGCGCATGGTGGCGCGTGGGGGTTTGTCGTCGACCTGCGTGTCCTCAGCCTGCATGGCCTCGGCCCGCAGCCTTGCACCGACCGGCACAGCGGAGCTGGCTACTTGTTCAGGAACTGGTTGTAGATGTTGATGACCGCGGGCCCGATGACGACGACGAAGAGCGCGGGGAAGATGCAGAACACCATGGGGATGAGCATCTTCACCGGTGCCTTCTGCGCCTGCTCCTGCGCGAGCTGACGGCGCTTGACGCGCATCTCGTCGGCCTGGGCGCGGAGCACGCGCCCGATCGAGACACCGAAGGTGTCGGCCTGGAGGATGGCGAGCACGAACGAGCGCACTTCGGGTACGTCGGTGCGCTCGTCCAGCGCCCGCATGGCCTCGGCCCGGGTGGCACCGGCGCGGGTCTCACCCAGCATCCGCACGAACTCCTCCGAGAGTGGCCCGGGCACCGAGGCGACCGTGCGGTCGAGCGCCTGCTCGAAGCCGAGCCCCGCCTCGACGCTGATGGTGAGCAGGTCGAGGATGTCGGGCAGCTTGACGCGGATCTTGTACTGCCGCTCGGCCACGCGCCGGTTGAGGATCGCCTCCGGCCCCAGGAACGAGGTCGCCGCGAGCAGACCGAACACGGCGAATGCCGCGCTCCCGGAGATGGGCGCGACGAAGAACACGAGCACGAACCACACCGGGATGAGCGCGAGGAACAACACGCGCATCGCCAGGAAGCGGTCGAGCGCGTCGGGGCTCGCCCGTCCGGACAGGATGAGCTTGCGCCGGGCGGACTCGACCGGCGTGAGGCGACGGCCCAGGTCGGTGATACGGCGGAGGAACGGTGCGAGCGCGCGCTCCCGGAACGGCGTCAGCAGCTCGGTGTCGCGAACGTTCTCCACCTCGTAGGTGCCGAGCTGGCGCAGCGAGGCGCGGATGGTGGCCTTCTCCTCGGCCTCGGTGAGCACGCCGTAGAGCAGCAGGCCCAAGGCGGCAGCCGCGCCGGTGACCGCAAGAATCAGCACCTCACACCTCGATCTCGATCGTCTTCTTCATCCAGTAGAAGCCCACGAGGGCGAGAAGGCCGGCACCGGCCAGCATGATGTGACCGCTCGTGTGCTTGAAGAGGACCTGGATGTACTCGGGGTTCACCGCGTACATGACGCCGCCCAGCGCGATGGGCAGGATGCCGAGGATGATGGCGCTGATGCGGCCTTCCGCGGTGAGCGACCGCACCTCGCGCCGAAGGCGCTCGCGCGCGATCATCGTCTCGCCGACCGTCTGCAGGAGCTCGGCCAGGTTGCCGCCCACCTCCCGCTGGATGCGGATGGCCATGACCGCCCAGTCGAAGTCGGGGCTGCCCATGCGCTGCGCGGTGTCGGCGAGCGAGTCCTCGAGCGGCCGACCGAGACGGGCCTCGGCCAGCACGCGCCGCAGCTCCTGGCCCATCGGGTCGGAGACCTCCTGCGACACCGCCTCGACACCCTGGAGCAGCGAGTAGCCGGCGCGCAACGAGCCCGACAGGAGCTGCAGCGTGTCGGGCAGCTGGCTGGTGAACTTGCGCTGGCGACGGGACGAGAGCCCGGACAGCACGACCGCCGGTGTCACGGCGGCGATGAACAGCAGCACGAGCGCGCCGAAGATCGACCGCGTGGAGAACAGGCCGAGAAGGGTGAGCACCACGATCGCGGAGAGCCAGAAGAAGATGGCCTCTGCCGCGCGCAGCGGCAGGTCGGCCTGCTCCAGCTGTCGTTCGACCCACTGGAGGAGCCCGCGCTCCTCCGCGAACCGCCCGGTCATCTCGACGGCGCGCTTCACGAACGCGGTCTCCGCCATGCGCACGTCGCTCGGCCCGTCCTCCTCCATCGACGGGCCCTCGGCGGCATAGGGCTGCAGCGCGTTCTCGAGCGTCGACATGTCGCGCACGACGATGAGGATCAAGGCGTAGGCGAGCAGGCCTGCGGCCGCGAGCACGAGCAGCGCGACCATCCACTTGGCGATCGCCCCCTTGAACAGGGCCGGCGTCTTCGACTCGACCACGTCGGGCCGGGCCGAGAAGCCCTCGGTGACAGTGCCGATGCCGACGCTCGGGGCCTTGACCGACAGGCCGCCGGCGTCGACCTCGAGATCGATCGAGTCCTTGGCCGTCGACGTGTAGCTGAGCTCGTACTGGTTGCCGAGCACGGCGTCGGCGCTCCCGAGCAACCCGCCGAAGGCGCTGGCGGCACCCGACTGGAACGTGCCGCCGCTCGCGGTCGCGAGATCTTGCAGCGGCGCACTGTCGAGCTCGGGCCCCGAGATGCCGATGCTGAACACCGACGCGTTCGCCGAGAGCACGTTGGCCCGCGTGGTCGCGAAGTCGGAGGACGACACCGTGTCGCGACCGTCGGTGATGAGGACGACGTTGGGCTGGAGGTCGGCCGGGCTCTGGGCGAGCATCCGCAGCGCCATGTTCACGCCGTCCCACATGGCCGTCTCGTTGAGGGGCGTCAGGCGGTCGACGGACTGCGTGAGCTTGTTGCTATCGGTGGTGAGGCCCTGGATCACCTCGGCGCTGTTGTTGAAGCTGACGATCGCCATCTGGTCCTGCGGCTGCTTCCGGCTCACGAAGTCGCGGATCGCCGCCTGCACGGCTTCGAGCTTGCCGTCCTGGCTCATCGACCCCGACGTGTCCACCGCGATCACGACACCCTTGGGCGACGACGTCAACGGAACGACGCCGTCGATCTTCACCGGCTTGCCGTCCTCCTTCACCGCGAAGTCCGCCGCCCTCGTGCCCGGCTTCGTGGGCATGGCGACGATCTTCACCTTGGGGAAGGCGGTGGTGTCGACGCGCCGGACCGTCAGCGTGTCCGCGCCGAAGGCGGCGCCCGCGCCGCCGACGACGAGGAGCATCGCCAGCGTGAGGCCGGCGAACAGCTTCTTCATCGCGTGCCCACGGCGCGCCGGGCGAATCCCTCCGCGTGGAACAGGTCGGCGCTGAGGCGGATGCCGAGGTCCTGCAGCTTCTCCGCGAAGCGGGGGCGAATGCCGGTCGCCTTGAGGTGGCCCTTGAAGCGCCCGTCCTCGTCGACACCCATGCCGTAGTCGAACAGGAAGATGTCCTGCAGGGTGATGACGTCGCCCTCCATGCCCTGCACCTCGGTGACGTGCGTGACGCGGCGCGTGCCGTCACGGAGGCGGGTGAGGTGCACGATCAAGTCGAGCGCGGAAGCCATCTGCTCGCGGATCGCCCGGATCGGCAGGTCGAAGCCGGACATGAGCGTCATCGTCTCGATGCGGCTCAGCGTGTCGCGCGGGCTGTTGGAGTGGATGGTGGTGATGGACCCGTCGTGGCCGGTGTTCATGGCCTGGAGCATGTCGAGGGCCTCGCCGCTGCGGCACTCGCCGACGACGATCCGGTCGGGCCGCATGCGCAGCGAGTTCTTCACGAGGTCGCGGATGGTGACCTCGCCCCTGCCCTCGATGTTGGGTGGGCGCGACTCGAGCGCGAGCACGTGTTCCTGGTGGAGCTGGAGCTCCTTGGCATCCTCGATCGTGACGATGCGCTCGTCGTCGGGGATGAACGACGACAGCACGTTGAGCGTCGTCGTCTTACCGGTGCCGGTACCACCTGAGACGATCACGTTGAGCCGCCCGACCACGCACGCCTCGACGAACCGAGCCACCGCGGCGTTGATCGTGCCGAAGCTGATGAGGTCCTCGACCTGGAACGGGTCGGCCGCGAACTTGCGGATGGTGAGGAAGGGGCCGCCGATGGCCAGGGGATGGATCACCGCGTTGACGCGGGAGCCGTCGGGGAGACGGGCGTCGACCATGGGCGTGGCCTCGTCGATGCGCCGGCCGACCTGGCCGACGATCTTGTCGATGATGCGACGGAGGTGGGTGTCGTCGACGAACGAGACCGGCACGCGCTCGATCTTGCCGTGGCGCTCTACGAACACGCTCTCGGGACCGTTCACCATGACCTCGGTGACGTCGACGTCCTTCAGGAAGCGGTCGATGGGCCCGTAGCCCAGGATGTCGTCGGAGACGTCCTGGATGAGCTGCGCCTTGTCGGCGGCCGAGAGGGGGGCCTTCTCCTTGGCGAGCGCGGAGTGCAGCTGGTCGGTGACGCGAAGGCGGAGATCGCTCTCGCTGAGGCGCCGGTCGTAGAGGATCGGGCCGAGCTCTTCGATCAGGTGGTGGTGGATCTTCTGGCGCAGCTCGTCGAGCACGGGGTCGCGCGACGTCGTGCCCTCGGGGCTGCGCACTTCGTGTAGACGCTTGTAGAGCGACATCTCTGCTCCCTATGTCAGCGCGAGCCGCGCTTGGACTGGCTACCGGCCATGAAGAGCTCGGCGAGCTGCTCCATGCGCTTGGAGACGCCCGACCGCGGCGCGTCGAGCACCGCGGGGACCCCCTTGTTCACCGACTGCGGCACGATGATGTCGCTCGGCACCAGGCAGTCGGCCTTGATCTGCAGGGTTCTCTCGACCTCGCCCACGTCGAGCTTGACCTTCGAGTTGGCCCGGTTGAGGACGAGCTTGAGCTTGCTCACGGGGATGTTGAGCAGCCGGAGCGTCTGGAGCCCGAGCTTCACGTTCTTGATGTTGGGGATGTCCATCCCGGAGATCAGCAGGATGTCGTCGCTCTCCTCGAGGAGGGCGAGGACGACGTCGTTGAAGTGCGCGGGCGTGTCGATGACGACGTACTTGCAGAACGTCTGGAGCAGCTTGACGATCTTCACCATGTCGGCCGCGCCCACCTGGTCGGCGAACGCGGGCTCGACGGGTGCCGCCAGCACCAGCAGCCCGCTCTGGTCGTGGCGCATGAGCAGGCTCTGGAGCAGCTGGGCGTCGAGCCGGTGGATGTTGGAGACGGCGTCGACGATCGTGTGCTGTGGCGTCATCTTGAGCATGACGGCCACGTCGCCGAACTGGAGGTCGGCGTCGACGAGGACGACCGGGCCGTCGGCCTTGCGGGCCAGGACGATGGCGAGGTTGGAGGCGATGACGGACTTGCCCGCCCCACCCTTGGTGGAGAAGACGGTGATCACGCTGCCCATGTCGGAGGGCAGCTCGGTGGCGGGGGTCCCCGCGGGGGCCATCGGCACCACCGAGATCGTGTCCGCGACGCGGTCGATGGCTTCCAGGAGGAAGTCCTGATCCGCCGGCAGGGCGATCACGTCGCGCACACCGGCGCGGAGGGCCTGCTGCAACATGGCGGTGGTCAGCTCCTCCACGACCATGAGCGAGCCGACCTCCGGCCGGTAGCGGGTGAGCCCCTGCACCGCCTTGAGCCCGGCCGGGTCCGCGTATGAGGGCCCGAACACGACCACGAGCGGGGTTCCGGAGGCGAACTTCTCCTCCATCGCCTCGATGGACGGGAACGACGCCACCGCCACGCCCTCGCCCAGCTGCATGGCGAGGCGAGTGCGCAGCTTTGGGTCGTCGTCCACGACGGCGACCGGGAGGCTTCGTGTAGGAGTATCGACGGAATTCAGGGTAGTCGTCCTTTTTGCTCAGTACGACCGTTCACGGGGTGAGCTGGTTGGCCTCGATGACGTTGTTGAGGTCGATCGCCGGCAGTTGCGTCGGGATGTTGTCCGGCGGCACGAGCGTGAGGTAGATGGAGCCGCCCTGCTCGCCCGCGCTGGTGACGAAGGCGATGCGCTGCGCAGCAGCAGGTGGCACCGCCACCGTGATGAGGCCGCTGCCCTGGTTCGCGGCGGCGGTGGCCACGGTGGTCGCCGTCGTCTCGCCGGGCTGCGGCGCGGCCTGCGACCCCACGAAGAGCACGTTGACGTTCTGGTACAGGTACTCCTCCTTGCCGCTGTGGACCGTGACGAGCATGTTGACCTTGTCGCCGGGCTGCACGAGGTTGGCCACGCCCCTCACCTGGTCGACCTGGATCGTGATCGCCACGTTGCCCGTCGGGATGCGCTGCGCCGAAGACACCGTAGCCACCTTCGGGTCCACGAACTGACCATCCACGACGACCTGGTTGGCGGCGAGGTTGGTGAGCGCGACCCGGCCCCGGATCACGTTCACGTCGGTCAACGCGGTGGCTGCGCGGAACTTCACGTTGATCTTGTCGGGCTTGATGAACCCCTGGTCGAGCGCCTGCTCGCCGGGAAGCCCCTTGGTGATGTCCTTCTTGACCACGAACACCTTCACGAGCTTGGCGTCCTTGTTGGCCCGGTCCTGGACCGTGGTCAGGTAGCTGTAGACCGCCACTGCGGCGATCGCCGCCACGACGACCGCAGCGATCAGGATGACCGTACGTCGAGCTGCCACGCTTACCTCACTGAGTTCGGTTCCGGAGGGCTCTGGGGGCCCGTCTCCTTGGGGGTCGATAGAGCATCGGCTTGTCCCTAGGTCGAGACAAGCCCGGTTTCTCGAATTTCCTTGTACCAGCCAATGCAATGGGCCGATCGCACTAGTCGTCGGCGGGGGGTCGCCCGGGGCTCACCACAGACTGTACGACGGCCGCCGCGCTTCGTCGCCGGTGCCGCCCGGTGGCCCGATACCTCCGGCAAGGGCCTTGCCAGCCCCCCGTCCGGCGCCAGACTCTCCGGGTGTTCCAGAGGGCGGCCGCATTGGTGCATCGACGTCGGGGGGATCAGCGCGGCGCCACCCTCGTCGAGTTCGCCTTCGTGCTGCCCGTCTTCGTCCTCTTCCTCTTCGCCATCATCGACTTCGGCTGGCTCTTCACCCAGTTCCTCGACGTGAAGCAGGGCGCCCGCGAAGGCGCCCGCCTGGCCATCGTGAACGACTGCATCGGGTTCGAAAACGATCCCTCGGGGTGCAGCACGGAGATCGTGAGGAAGATCTGTGCCCGGACGAGTGACCTCGATGACGCGGACACGACGGTGTCGCTGGAGAAGCCGCCGGAGGACAACGGAATCACCGCCCAGGTCACAGTTGAGTACCCGGCTCGCTCGCTCACCGGGATGATGGCCGTCTTCATCAACGACAAGACGCTCAGGGCGACGGTGCGGATGAGGCGAGAGAAGCCGATCGTGTGGCAGCAGGGTACGTACGCCTGTCCCCCGCCCCGGCTGTGACGCGGCCGGCGCGACGGGACGAGCGGGGCGTCACGCTGATCATCTTCACGCTGATGATCACGGTGATGCTGGTGTTCGTCGCGCTCGCCATGGACAGCGGGCTCGTCTTCAACGAGCGGCGCCAGGACCAGTCGGCCGCGGACTCGGCGGTGCTCGAAGCCGCACAGATCCTGCTCGACTTCGGGGTCAGTCCGGCGACCGAGGCCGCTGCCGAGGACGCGATCATCAAGGGCACGCTCACGAATACCAAGTCGACCAACGGCGCGCCGCTCCTAGGTCCTGGCGGATGGACCGAGAGATGGGCCCACTGCACGGCGACGATCCCGCCGGGGTTCACGAAGGGCACGAGCAGCGCGTGCATCGCATTCCACGTCAGCACCGGCTCGGGCGACACGACGAAGGTGTGGGCCCACCTTCCGCCGATCACGGTGGGGTCGACCTTCGGCGGCGTCGTCGGGATCAACGAGCACAAGCAGACGGCTGAAGCCACTGCGGAGATCTTCGTCGGTGACCCCTACGCCGTCTTCGCGGCGGCGACCGATTGCGATGGCATGGGGAATGTGGAGCAGGCCGTTGACATCGGCGACACCGGGAAACAGGTCGGCATCACCGGATCGGTGCACAGCAACGGGTCGGTGGAGCTGTCGTCGAACACGACCTTGAGCCCGGGTGGCTCCGTCACGTACGTAAAGGACGCAACGCTCCCACCGCAGATCATCCCCTTCGCTCGGCTGACCGGCGTCGAGACGGATCCACTCGCGGACTACCGAATCGAGGACTACGGGCCGTCTGGAACCAAGGCCCTAGCGGCCGGGAGTCTCTACATCAACGCCGGGAACGCGACGGTCGACAACGGATGGCTGCAGCAGAATGGCGCGCTGGACGCTCCCGACCACGTGAGACAGAACCTCATGATCTACAGCACCGGTCCGATCGAGCTCAGCGGGCCACTGTCGGGACAGGCGACCTTCGTGAGTACCGATCACATCGTCTTCAGCGGTGACGGTTTCCAGCTCCGAGCCCGCAACAACGACGTCCTGGCCTTCTCGAGCGCAGGCGATACCGGATGCGGCGGCGAGGCGGCAATCCGGTTCAATGGCGGCGACAACACGTGGAACGGCGTCGTCTACGCACCAGCGGGCACGATCCGGTCGTGCTCCACGGCACAACCCTGTTCACCGAACGATCCTCCAGGCCGCAAGACAACATTCAACGGAGGCTTGATCGGCTGGATAGTCGACCTCGACAGCCCGAACTTCGCCATCACGAACATCGGGGGGCTGGGCACCCCTGTCAAGGTCCGCCTCTACGAATAACGCTTGACAGTCGAACACCTGTTCGATATCATAGCGTCAGCTCTTCCCCCCTTGTCATCCCCTCCTACGGGAGCAGCGATGTCCGAGCTGGCAGAGCTCGAGGGCGCGGTGAAGACGATCCGGCGCATCGTCGCCGAGCTCGAGCCTCGATGCGTGCGCGGCGACGACGCGCTCGCGTGGCTCTCGGCGTTCGTCGAGGCCGAGCGCCTGGGGGCCGCGGGCCGCACGCTGATGGCGGCGCGGGTCGAGGAGTCCAACGTCTGGCGCCGGAGCGGCGAGCGCAGCGCCGTCCACTTCCTCGCGCACACGACGGGCGTCAGCGTCGGCCGGGCGCAGACATCGCTCGAGACCGCCGCGCGCCTCGCGAGCTTGCCCGCGACCGCTGACGCATTCCGATCCGGAAGGTTGAGCGAGAGCCAGGCGCAGGAGGTGGCGGCCGCCGCGACGGTGAGCCCCGCGTCAGAGGCGGGGCTGCTCGCGCGGACGAACGGCACGATGAAGCAGCTGAGCGACGAGTGCCGTCGGGTGCGTCACGCGGCCACCGACGAGCGGGCGCGTTACGAAGCGATCAGACGCAACCGATGCCTGCGCACCTGGACCGACGGCGAGGGCGCGCTCTGCGGACAGTTCCGCACGACGCCCGACGCGGGAGCACGGTTGCTGGCGGCCCTCGACGCCGAGATCGATCGCGTGTTCAGGTCGGCTCGCCGCGAGGGTCGACGCGAGCCTCGTGCCGCGTATGCCATGGACGCGCTCGAGGCCCTGGTGTGCGCGGCGCCGGGCTCGGGCGCGAAGCGCAAGCCGGCACGTGCCGTGATCAACGTGCTCGTCGACTACGACGCGCTCGTGCGGAGCCACGCGGTCGCGGGCGAGACGTGCGAGATCGCGGGCATCGGGCCGCTGCCGGTGTCGGTTGTGCGGTCCTGGGCGCACGATGCCTACCTCAGCCTGATCGTGACCCACGGTGTCGACATCAAGGCGGTGACGCGCGCCACGCGCTACGTCGATGTCGAGCAACGGCGGGCGCTGGCCGTGCGCGACCGCAGCTGTGTGATCGAGCGTTGCGACGCCGACACGCGCTTGCAGCGCGACCACCGCGTTCCCTTCGCGCGGGGCGGGCCCACCGCGCTCGACAACCTCCAGCGGCTGTGCGCGTTCCACCACGCGCTGAAATCCAAGGGCTGGCGCCTGACGGGCGGGGTCGGGTGCTACCGGTTGGTCCCGCCTGACGGCGACGGCGGTGGTGGCGGTCG
>VAWU01000047.1:11729-17116 GCA_005888325.1 Actinomycetota bacterium | reverse complement strand
CAATTGAACGCCAGACGTCATCGAAGGCGCGGCTGAACTTGGTGTCGCGGTCGCGGATCAGGTGGCGGGGAACGTGACCGCGTTGTTCCATCGCGGTCACGACATTGCGTGCTTGTTGGGTCACCCACGCGCCTGTCGGATGCGCGGTTACGCCCGCCAGCCACACCCGGCGCGAGCCGACCTCGATGAAGAACAGCACGTAGAGGCGCTGCAACAACACGATGTCGACGCTGAAGAAGTCACAGGCCACGAGACCCGCGGCCTGGGAACGGATGAAGGGCCGCCAGGTCGTCGATGATCGCCGCGGTGCGGGATGGATGCCATGGCCCGCCAGGACGCGGCGAATCGAGCTGGCCGAGACGCGACAGCCGAGACGGGCCAGTTCTCCTTGGATCCGCTGATAACCCATCGGGGATTCTCTCGGGCCAGGCGAACAATGACGGCTTGGATGTCGTCGCCAAGTGGTCGCCGGCCTTTCGGGGTCGTCGGGTAGGTCCAATGCCGGCGCAAGATCCGCCGGGGTACACCATGCACGCGCAACCGAAGCGCGCTGGGGGACGATTCGCCGCACCAACCCCTTTCCCCCGGCCGCTCTCCGGCTGTGAGACGGCCGCCGGGGGGCAACCCCTCAGCCAGGCTGGCATCCCCGGCGCCCCCTGGCGACGTCACCGTTTGCCTGACGTCGGCTCGGGGGTAGCAAGGACAGCCCGGGGCGGGCGCCGCGCTTCCCCAGAGACCCTTTTGCCGCGCGGCGCCCGTCCCAACCCTTCCAAGCCTGTCCCGTCACCGCCCTGAAGCGATAAGCACCCGCCAGGGCAGGGTGTGTCGGGGGGACCCTGGCGGGTGCTGTCAGTCCTTTCCTTGCCCACCTGGCGCGGTTATCAAGCCTCGCTATGCATTTTTTTGTAACCGCCCCTACTCGTCGATCGAATACCGGCGACTGATGCGAGCGCGGCGGTAGGCCGGTCCTTCCGCACCGGCCGCTGACTGAGCTACCTGCCGACGGCTCGGCCCGTCGCAGCGATACCGTGCTGCTTGGCCCAGTCGCGGACCTGGGGTGCCTTCTCCAACGCCGTGGCGGTCGCCTCGCGCAGCGCCTTCCGGCCGGCCTTGCGATCGATCGCTTTTTCAGCCTCGAGCGAGAGCCACGCCAGGCCGCCGAGTGGGATCGGCGCCCAATACTCGATGAGCCGATAGCCGAGCACGCCGAAGATCACCGCGCCGCGCGGCGCGCCGAACGCAGCGAGGACGAGCGTGAGCATCGTCTCGACCACACCGAGACCGCCTGGCGTCAGTGGAACCGCCGCGAGCACGTTGGCGAGCGCGAAGGCGACGAGGACTGCATCCGGCTCGAGCCGCGTGCCGAAGGCAGCGAGCAGCACCCAGAGACACGCGGCGTCGAGCAGCCACGCGCTCGCGGCACAGCCGACTGCTCGCGCGAGCAGGCGTCGGTCGTCGACGATGGCCTGCAGCTGTTCAGCGACGCGGCGCAGTCCATCGCCGACGGCGCTACCGTCGACGAACGGGATCCGCCCGGTCACGCGACAGGCGAGTTGAGCGGCGCGGTTACGCCCTCGCAGAAGTCCGACCACGCCCAGCCCGAGCAGGGCGAGCAGCGCCGCGCCGAATCCCGCGGCGAGCGCGTACAGCGGCCGGAAACCGTGCAGGGGAACGGTGATGACGAGACCGATCCACAGCAGCAGGTTGAGCACGACCGCGGAGCCGATGCTCTGCACACCGAGCACGAATCCAGTGTCGCTGCCCGAGAGGCCGGCGTCCCGCAGCAGCTTGTACCCGAGCGACGTCCCCGCGACCGAGCCACCGGGGATCACGTGGCTCGTGCCGAGCGTCGCCACGGTGATGCGCGCCGCAGTCGGCAAGGGCAGTGAGCCGTGCGGTGCGAGCGATCGGGTGAGCTCCGTGTACGCCGCGAGCGAGCCGGCTTGCAGGAGCACGCCGGCAACGATCCATCCGCCGCCGACATGACCGAGCAGATGGACCACCTGTCGCATGCCGGCGAGTTGCGGCACGACGAGGTACTCCACCACGATGGCGGCGACGAGGGTCGACAGCACCCGCCGGATGGCACGCACCGATCGATTACGGGTGCTCCGACGGTGCGACCTGCGCTGCTTGGCGATGGGTTGGCCTTTACCCACCGCGCCGCAACCTCAGCGCCAGGCCGGCTCCGACGCCTGCTCATAGTGCTCGAACGCCTTCGTCAGGCCGTCAACGACCTCGGCCGTCGTCTCGAACAGCGCGATCGGGATCTCCTGGAGCAGCTGGGGGTGTCAGAGGCGACGATCAGCCGCGACCTCAAGGCCATCTTTCCCGGCGCCATCCCGTGACCGCCCTACACCTGCCGACGTTCCCTGGAGCATTGGCGAGAGCTGCAGCGCCAGGGTCGGGTGCGGATTGGGGATCGGGCGCCGGATTAGGAGCGCTCTCGGGGATAAGCCCGGATCTCACGCCGATCCTCGCGGGCGCGATCGCCTGCCCTGCCCAATCCTGGTCTGTTTCCTCGACGTGGGGAGCTGCGCCCCCCACACCCCCGG
Source organism: Actinomycetota bacterium (assembly GCA_005888325.1). Taxonomy (NCBI): domain Bacteria; kingdom Bacillati; phylum Actinomycetota; species Actinomycetota bacterium. The sequence goes on along the minus strand of VAWU01000047.1, from coordinate 14,561 downwards.
GCTTACGGCTTGCGCCTTCGTCGCAAGCCGGTCTCGCCGCCTCGCTGCGCTCCTTGGCAAGTACGCGGCGGCCCGCCGCAGGATCTCGTTCTCCATCTCGAGCCAGCGCTTGTCGCGGCGCAGCTGCACCATCTCGCTCTGCTCGGCCGTGGTGAGGCCATCTCGGATCCCGTCGTCGATGTCGGCCTGACGCCATCCAACGGCGCACCGACTCCGGTGCGATGTCGACGTTTCGCGTCCCTCGAACCATACTGCCCTGCTCATGGTGGGAACCGGCAGATCACCGACCCCGCGCGCCGCCCAGCTGGGGGTCATGAAATGCTCGAACGATTCGATCGTTTCGCTTCAACCGCGGTTTGTTCCTGGTGCTTGTAGCCGTCTTACCGACCATGACCCTAAGCGCGTTTGCCGACGTGGCCCGAGGCTCTGGCTGGCTTGCAGTGGCGACGGGAGGGGTACGGCTGTCGCCGAGATGCTCTGAATGGCCGAGCACCGCCGGGGACGGCTCTAGCGACAGCTTGTCGACCGTGCGCGTTCTTCCAAGAACGCCGCAAGTCATCCGGCTTGCCGGTTATTGGTCGTGCTCTCGTGCGTCTCAAGCCCCACCGCGTCTCGCAGTTCGATCATGTCCGTACGCAAATCAGTCTCGTCGTGTCCCTCGATGAGATGGCGCATGAGATCAGACAGGCCGTCGGTAATGGCATTGAGCTTGTGCTGAATGGCCTGATCGCTTCGTGTCTGGCTGTTCTGGAGAAGTGCAACCATCAGGAATGTGATGATGGTCGTCGCGGTGTTGATGATTAGCTGCCAGGTATCGACATTTCGGATGAAGAAATAGGATGGCGCCCACAGGACGATCAGGAGTACGCAAAAGGCGAAGAAATAGGCCCGACTGGCGATCAGGGCCGACCATCCCGCGAAGCGATCGAAGAATCCAACCCGGGCCGAGACTTCGCTCGGCATCAAGACCGGTCTGGTGTCTTTGGCGGTCATGTTGGGGGTCCGGGATTCGGCTGCCGCCCTATTGTTCCCGAGTACCGCTGAAACAAACCGTGGCGACGGACGAGAGCGGTCGGGGACAGCAGCCCGGGTGCTAAGCAGGTATGCAATCGAGGTGCCTTTGTTGTCCGGTGGCCTGACACGTGGGGAGGCGCCGCCACTACGTCGACCCCCTCTCGGGTCGTGGTGCGACGTACGATTTGTGGCCACCGCAGTGATCCGATCACGGAGATGAGGGCGCGCCAGAATTCGCTCGATCGAATCCGTTCGGCGGGGACCTCACGATCACTTGGTGGTCGCCAACTTCGACGACATCAGTCCAAGGGACATACACCGCGCGTCGCTGCAACCGACGCACGAGTGCCTTGAGGACCCATGGTCCGCGTGTCTCTTGATCATGTTCATAGCCGGGACGTCCCACGTAGCCGAGCTGAGTCCCGAATGTCCCCCGCCCGGCAATCAGGCCGTGGATGCGAAACGCGGCGGCGGTCGCGCTGACCGGGCCATCTTGAACCAGATAGACGTCGTGGACCTGTCCCCAGTTACGCCCGTGCTGGTCGACGACGGCGCGTTCGAGCAGATCACTGAGGCGCATCGTCGGACCTCGCGTCGATACCAGACCCGGGAAGGTGAGCTAAGACGTTGCGCGCCAGCCATCGATCGAGCGTCGCGACCTCCAGCTCATGGCGCCGCGGCGTGATGTGGAGCGCGGGGCCGATGTGCTTTACCTCGGACATGTCGATGCGAGCCGGCCCCGGCCGCTCAACCGGGACGAAGACCCTTCGCAGTAGCTCGAGCCGTTGCGCGAGCCTGCGGTTGAATCGCCGCGCCAGGGCCGCGTTCCCACACAGGACCGCGGTCAGGATGGGCAGACCGTCGGGCTCCTCGGGTAGGGAGAACTCGAGGTCGTCGACCTTGGCACTGGGGATGCCCTCGGCGTCGAGGATCGGGCGGTCGAGTAGGTGCAGACGCGCCCACAGCTCACGGCCCGCCGCGCTCATCCCCCCGCCTTGGTGATGATCATTAACGGAACGGCGGCGACGGAGACGACCAGGAGGAGCACGAGGAAGGCAACGCCGAGCGCGTTCGACACCGGGGTATTCGTCTTGACTCCCATGTATTCGGGGTCGTTGGCCACCACCAGCACGGGAAAGTAGGTCAAGGGCAAGGCAGCGGCCGACAGCACGATGACGAACTCGGTCAACTTCACGGGATCGGCTCGGCTGAGCAACACAGCGGCGGCGGCGACGAGGGTGAGGATCAGGCTGAGATGAAACCGGGCGTCGTCCTTGGGTGCGACGAACTTGCCCCACTGCCATCCGAAGTACTGAGCGATGCTGTAGCCGCAGGCCAGTGTCGTCTCCAAGGCGGCGCCGAAGGTGCACGCGAAGAAACCGAGGAGCACCACGATGAGCGCCCACTTGCCCAGGGCGACCGACGTCGGCAACGCGGCCTGGTAGAGGTGGCCCACGTCGATCTGGCGGGGGCCGAGCACGAGACTCGCGCCCAGCATCAGCGACAGCGTGACGGCCGCGCCGAGCGGGAACCCGATGAAGACGTTGGCGCGCAGAACGGGAAGGTCGCGCTTGGCCCAGTGCTGCTCGATGGCACCGGAGGAGAAGAAGAACACCTCGTAGGGCATCAGCCCGGCACCGAACAGCGCGATCGCGTAGTAGAAGTAACTAGCCACGCTCTCCGTGCCGGGCTTGGCCGGGTGCAGCACCTGGTGGGCGACGTTCCCCCAGTCGGGACGGAGCTGCCACACCGCGATCCCGGTTACGACCAGCGCCAAGCCGGACAGGCCGAAGGCGTTTTCCATGACCTCGAAGTTGA
>VAWU01000047.1:2609-11701 GCA_005888325.1 Actinomycetota bacterium | reverse complement strand
ATAGTTGATGCTGGTGGCGAGCTCGAGGGTGAGCGCCACGCCCCCGATCTCCGCGGCCACCGTGGCCAGGGTGATCACCAGCGAGGCGAGGAGATTGGCCAGCCCGAACCGCGGCCCCAGGCGCTCGCGAACCAGATCGAAGACCGGCCGTTGCGAGACTGCCGCGACGCGCCCCGCGATTTCTGCAAAGACGACGATTCCGAACAGGGACAGCAGCGTCGCCCACGCCAGGTTCATCCCGAAACGGGAGCCGACCTGGGAGCCGGCGACGAGCTCGCCGATGTCGACGAAGCCGCCGATGGCAGTGAGGATCCCGAGCGCAATCTCGAAGACGCGCTTCATCCGTGCTGATCCGCGAAGGCACGCAGCTTCTTGGCCACCTGCTCGAGCTCGCGTCTGGTCGAGACGAGCGCATCGTGGTCGCCTCGCCGTCCGGCAATCCGGGTGTCGGCGAGGGAGTTCTCGGCCTGCTCGAGCAGATCACCGAGATCGGAGCGGAGCACCTCGCTGCGGTGATCGGGCGGCTGGATGGAGCGGAACGTGGAGGCCGCCCCAGATGCTGAGTCTTCGGCCTGGCTCGATGCCACCGACACATAGGCGGCGGTCGTGTGCCCCCGGCTGACCGCTTCAATGAGGAGGAGATCGGAGTTGAGCGCGGAGTCCACGGCTTGCGCCGCCTTGACGGCCTTGGCCTCGTAGGTCCCCCGGGTGCGAGCCGTTGGCGTACAAGCGGTCGGTGCCAGCAGCCCGATGAACAGGCAGATGCCCGTCAGACGACACCGAAGGCGGCGAGCGTCTCGGAGCCTCGACAGTCGATGCTGGCCGGGGGGCGATGGTCGCGGCCCGGACCATGCAGGCATCGACGCGTTCACATCAGTCGCGAGCGAGCGTCGTCACTTCCACGTTGCATGCCGTGGATCTACCCCGATAGCGTTCGCTAAACGACCCGAGCCTCGGGCGTAGCGCGCAGCCACCACCTTCCTCGACTGCGCCGCACCGGGAACGGCGCATTGCCCGTCGCACTGGCGGCTTTGACGCCAGCGAGAATCTCCGTTACGCGGCGGACCACGGGACACAGAGCTCCCGTACGACAAGCTCAGCGTAGGACACCTTCACCAGCTCGCCACTGTCCTGCCACACCTCCAGTACGAGCGAGGTCGTGCGGTCGGGGCCGAACAAGCTGTTGCCCCGCAGGAGCTGTCGACCTTGGCTCAGCTGGGCGAGCACCAGGGCATTGATGGCTTCGCTGTGCAGCGGCTCTTGGCCGGGGATCTTGGTATGGCTGAAACGCGTGCCCGTGGTGATGGTGCTGTCCCAGTCGACGCGGAGCAGCACTTCGTACCACCCATCGGTGTCGAAGAGCACACCCTCCTGGGCAAGGTGGACATGCGGCGAGCCACCAGAGGACTCCAGTTCGATGGGCGTGAGTCGGCGATTCGCGCTCGCGACGGGTTGGACTGTCGCGAATCGGATCTCATCACCCGTGGCCATGGGCGCGACCGACCCTAGATGGAGCGCCGGTCCGGGCGCGACGACCTCTGCGCTCAGAGGTGACCGGGGTACGCCGCGAAGCAGCCCGAGCACCCGACGCGGATCGTGTCGTCACCGCAGCAGACCCTGCGCTCGACGCAGATCCGACACGAGTCCGTCGAATGCAACCTGGCGCCGGTCGGGGTTGCGGTCCCGCAGCACGGCGGAGGGATGGATGGTGGCTACGACGGGACGGCCCTCGAGTTCCAGTTCGGTGCCGCGTGCGGTCCCAACCCGGAACGAGGGACCCAGCAGCGCCTGGCCGGCGGTCGCGCCGAGAGTCACCACGACGTCGGGGTCGACGGCGACAAGTTCCGCGGCGAGCCACGGGCGGCAGGCCACGATCTCGGTCCGGTTCGGCTTCTGGTGGATTCGCCGCTTGCCGCGAGGCGTCCACTTGAAGTGCTTCACGGCGTTGGTCACATACAGGCTGGCCCGGTCGAGGTCGGCAGCGTCGATGGCATCATCCAGCAGCCGGCCGGCCGGGCCGACGAACGGTGCCCCGGCCCGGTCCTCCTCGTCGCCGGGCTGTTCACCGACCAGCAGCAGTCGCGCCCCGGGCGGACCGGCGCCGAAGACGACCTGGGTCGCCCGTTCCCACAGGTCGCATGCACGGCACTCGGCCGCCTGATCGGCCAAGGCAGACACCGTCGATGCCCGATGGAACTCGGTCATCGCTATCGCCGCGTGAACAGCCCGCCGAGCAGGCAGACAACTCTCAGCCGATTCAGTCGATCGGAGGCTCCGTCGGCGGATCCCAAACTCAAGATTGAACGCATGCGTCTCCAACACGTCCGATCGGCAGATGGCTGTACCCCAGCCAGCGTGAGTTCAATCGTGGCCCTTTGGAACGCGCGCGCAGTAAGTTTCGCACTGCCACGCGCGAAGGCCCGCGCGTTCGAGCTTTCGGCGACGACTCGCTGCGACGCCGAGGGTATGAGCTCTCGACCAGTCGAGATTGCGCTGCTGTCTCGATGGGGCCTCTTCCTTCTCGTCATCGTTCGCCCCCGGGACGCTCTGGGCACGGCCCGCAGGCGGTGGACGGGGGAAGGCTTACGCGTTCGCGCGCGCCTTGGCCGCCTCGACGCGCTCCCCGAGCCCGTCAAGCGTGGACTGGTCGACCGAGGCGCGGAACTTCGGAAACACCTCGCCTTCTTCCTCCTCGACGTGGTGGACCACGTTCGCCTTCAGCTCCGCCACGATGCCATCAACCTCGGAGGAGGCGCCATCGGCTGCCTGGAGTTGAGCGACAAGCTCCTTCATCTGCTGGTGCTCTTGCTCTGCCTCGTCGACCATGTCGTCGAGGCCGGCTTCGCGCATCGCCGGGTACACGAGGGACTCCTCGACCTCTGCGTGCAGCGTGAGCTCGGTAGCGATCTTGGCCACCACTTGGGCCTTGGCCGCGCCGGTGTTGTCCTCAGCCTTGGAGAAGAGATCTTCTACCTCACGGTGGTCGGTTTCCAGCAGTGCGATGACATCCGGCATGGCATCTCCTAAGGCTCGAATCAGGTGTGGTTGGTTCGCGTGTTCCCGGCCTCGGTCGGCTTCACACACGACCGATCGCGCGGTTTGACGAATGACGGCGGGCGGGAACGAAGCAGCGCGATGCGCGAGCTCGTGTTGACGGGGATAAAGGCGCTGAACGGGGGCCTGTTCGTCGTCGGGTTCGCGCTCCTCGGCGAGACCGCGGTGCCCAAGCGCTTCGCCGGGCTGTTCTCCGCGGCGCCGTCGATCGCGTTGGCCAACCTGACGGTGATCGTGATCGCCAAGGGCCACGCGGATGCACAACGCCAAGCCACCGGGATGATCGTGGGCGCCCTCGCCATGGCGGTTGCGTGCGCCGTCGGAGTCGTGTTGGTTCGGCGCTATCGGGCCCGCCGCGGTTCGGTTGCGCTCTGTGGCCTCTGGCTGGGTCTCGCCGAAGTGGGCTACCTCTGGGTGTTGCGGTGACTCGCGAGCCGCTCGAGCCTCAAGCCGGCAACCCGATCATGGGCTTTCGGCCCCAGAAGCTGCACGATGTGAAGTTCTCCGACCTGGCCATCCGGTTCGCGTTTGGTGCTGGGGTGTCGACCGGGGCGGCGGTCGTCGGCCGGTCGTTCGGCCCGGCGATCGGCGGGATGTTTCTGGCCTTTCCAGCAATTCTCCCCGCCTCGCTGACGCTGCTCGAGCAGAAGCACGGCGCCGAAGCGGCCGCGCACGACGCCCGGGGCGCGGTGCTGGGGAGTGTGGGATTGGTGAGCTTTGCCCTCGTCGCTGCCCTGCTGTTCAGGCGGGTCAGTGCCGCCGTCGTGCTGGCCGGGGCGACCGCGGGCTGGGTCGTGGTGTCCCTGGGCCTCTACCTCGCCGTAGCCGCGTGGCGCCACCACTACCGCGGCCGGCAGCACGAGATTCTTCGGCCGACAGCCCGAACCCGACCAGAGCAACTCGCGCGGCGGTGAGCTCGGCTCGCACGACCGACACGAAGAATGTCGCGACGAAGATCGGCGACATGCTTCGCCGACGCGAGGAACACGCGGGCGTGGCCGAGTCGCTCACCGGTGGCCAACTCGTGGCGTGCCTCGCGAGAGGCGACAACGCTGCTGACTGGCTGCGTGGCGGGCTGGTTGCCTACCAGCCCGGGGTCAAGCGCGCCGCCCTGGGGGTGACGCCGGGCCCCGTCGTCACGGAGCAGACGGCGACCCAGATGGCTGCCGGGGTGGCCGAATTGCTGGCCGCAGATCTGAGTATCGCCGTCACCGGGATAGGTGGCCCTGACGCCGAGGAGGGCCTGCCAGCGGGAACAGTATGGCTGGCGGTCCGTTACCAAGATGTCACCTCCACCCGGTTGCTCCACCTCCAAGGCGATCCGAGCGCGATTTGCGACCAGACCTGCGCTCGGGCGCTTGACCTGGCGTACGACGTCCTCGCGGCGCTGAACGCGATCGGTGGCCCGCACTGAGAGCCGTGGCTTCCTAAGCGGGCGAGGACTTCTGCCGGCGTGAACCGCTGCCCATCGCTCATGCCGCTCAGGTCGAATTCGGAGCCGCGGTTTGCTTTCCCGCGGCGAGGGGCACTCCGACGGGGCCATGACGACCGGCACCAGCCGGCGCTCTCGCGGTGCGGGGCCCGAGACGCCAACGACGAAGACCCGGAATGGTCGGGCGAGCCGCTCCCGCGCTCGGGTCGACACCACTCGAGCATCGAGCGGCCCGTTGTGGCGACAGTATCTGCGCGCCCTCGGCCCGGGGCTCGTGACTGGTGCGTCCGACGACGACCCGTCAGGCATCGCCACCTACGCCCAAGCGGGCGCGAAGGTCGGGTTCGGGTTGTTGTGGTCCGCCCTGATCACGCTTCCGTTGATGAGCGCAGTGCAGGAGATGTGCGACCGCACCGCGCTCACCACCGGGAAGGGCCTCGGCGAACTCGCGGTCAAGCGCTTCAAGCGGCGTGGGCGGTCGGTGATCAACATCCTCGGAGCCGCGCTCATCGTCGCCAACGCCCTGAACATCGCGGCGGATCTGTTGGCGGTGGGCGGCGGCATGAACCTGCTCCACGCCGGCCCCGCGGTGGTGTGGGCCTTGATCGGCGGCGTCGCGGTGACGGCGGCGGTGATGGCAGGCTCGTTCGAGTGGTTGGCCAGGGTGTTCAAAGTGCTGTGCGCGGCGCTGCTCGCCTATATGGCCGTGCTCGTGCTGGCCCATCCCAACTGGATGAGCGTGGCCAGCCACACCCTCATTCCCCACATCGAGTTCTCAAGCGACTACCTGGCACTGCTGGTGGCGGTGCTCGGGACCACGATCTCGCCATATCTCTTCTTCTGGCAGAGCGCCCACCGGCTCGAAGAGCTGCGGGACGAGCCCGCCAACGGCGACCGTGCCACGCCGCTGAAGGAGCGCAGCCACCGTGGGGCCCGGGCCAAGCGACGCACCGCCCGCCTCGACGTGTTCAGCGGCATGGCCTTCTCCAACCTGGTGATGTTCGCCATCATGGTGGCAACCGCCCAAACCTTGGCTCGTCACGGCCAAAACGACATCCAAGGCGCGGCCCAGGCCGCGCAGGCACTCAAGCCCGTCGCCGGCAGCTTCGCCGAGGAACTCTTCGCCTTCGGTTTCATCGGCTCGGGAATGCTCGCGGTGCCGGTCCTCGCCGGTGCCGGCGCGGCGGGTATGGCGGGACTGCTCCACAAGCGGTGGGGGTTCTCCCGCTCGCTGCGCCAGGCCCCCGTGTTCTACGGACTTGTCGCGCTGGGCACGATCGGCGGGACGGCGCTGAGCTTGCTGCACGTCAACCCGATCCGCCTGCTGGTCATCGTCGCCCTCATCAACGGCATCGCTGCCGCGCCATTCCTCGTGGTCATCCTGTTGATCGCCAATGACTCGAAGCTGATGGGCAAGCGCCGTAACGGCCGGGCCGCCAATGTCTTGTGTTGGATCACCGCGGGCCTCATGAGCGCGGCGGCGCTGACGCTGCTCGTCACCGGGGGTGGACTTTAGGGCCCTGACGACTGACGGGCGTCGACAGATCGCGGGCGTCGCGATGTCGCAGTCTCTGCATCGCTCAACGAACGGGTGCCGATGACGCGTCGTCACCCGGCTCCCCGCATCGGAGAGGAACGAGCACGCTGGCAATCACGGCCTGAGCGCAAGTTACGGGCTGCGGAGGTCCGGGCATGTGCCATTTCGCGGTTAGGAAGCATGCAGCTGTGTTTGTGTCGCACGGCGGTCGTGTTGATACCGTGCCAGGGGCGACCAGGAGCAGTGACGTGATCGTTGCGGTGTTGCATGACGAAGGACCGGGCAGATGACGTCCTTCGGCTACACCTTGTCGAGCGAGGAACACCCGCCGGAGCGGTTGGTGGACAACGCGCAACGCGCGGAAGCAACGGGTTTCGACTTTGTGTCGATCTCCGACCATTTCCACCCCTGGGTGAGCGCCCAAGGCCACAGCCCGTTCGTCTGGTCAGTGCTGGGTGCGATCGCCGCAACCACGCATCGCATCGAGGTCGGCGTCGGCGTGACATGTCCCACCACCAGGATCCACCCGGCGATCCTCGCCCAGGCCACCGCCACGACGTCGCTGCTGCTGCCAGGTCGGTTTTTCTTCGGGGTGGGCACCGGCGAGGCACTCAATGAACACATCCTCGGACACCGCTGGCCCCGCCCGGAGGTCCGGCGCGCCATGCTCAGCGAAGCGGTGGAGGTCATCCGTGCGCTGTGGGCCGGCGACCCGGTGGATCATCGCGGCGACTTCTATGAGGTCGAGAACGCCAAGCTGTTCGACCCACCGACCGAACCGCCGCCGATCGTCGTGTCCGGGTTCGGCGATGACGCCGTCGCCCTCGCCGCCCGCATCGGTGACGGCTACTGGGGCCACGCCCCCGATCCCGACGCCACCCAAACATACAAAGCCAACGGCGGCACCGGCCCGCGGTACGCGCAGCTCAACGTCTGCTGGGCCGACGATGCCGCCACCGCACGCAAGACCGTGCACGAGGTGTGGCCCAACGCCGGCATCCCCGGCCAGCTCGCCCAAGACCTCCCCACCTGGTCGCACTTCGAGCAAGCCGCCGAGCTCGTGACTGAGGACGACGCCACCAGCTCCGTCCCCTGCGGGCCCGACGTCGATCCGGTGCTCGAGTCGATCACGAAGTTCCTCGACGCCGGGTACGACCACCTGTATTTCCACCAGATCGGCTCCGATCAAGACGGGTTCTTCCGGTTCTGGACCGAGCGCCTGCAACCTGCCCTCGTCAACTTCGAGGCCGCGCGCGATTTCCGCCAAGAACGCTGACACGCCGAATCGAGCACAGATCATCGCAACATGCGCGACGTCAAGAACGGGCTCAACCGCGACAACCTCGGTTCCGCTGGGCATCGCCCTGGATCAAGGCGTGTCTATCTCTGAGCGCAGCAGACCGGCTGCGGCTCCGAGGCGGTGTCTCTCGAGACCATCGAGTTGGCTCTGTGCCCGGGTGGTGGTCGCCACCGGGGAGATCGACATAGCCAGTGCCCCCGGGCTCTGGGCGGCCCTGTCCGAGGCCATCGCCGCCGGTCAAGGCGACGTGGTCGTGGACCTCTCGGGAGTGACCTTCATGGACTGCCAAGGACTTAACGTCCTCCTGCGGGCGTTCAAGGCGCTGAGTCCGGAGGGCAGACGGCTGTGCCTCCGCGCCCCTCGTCCCCAGGCCCGCAAGGCGCTGGAGGTCAGCGGGGTGGCGAGCGTCCTCACGCTGGACGGCTGAGCGCTCGCACCTCGAACCACACGGTCTTGCCCCGGCCGTGACAGTCGGCTCCCCACGCATTGGCCAGGGCGTCGACCAGGGCCACCCCCGGCCCGTGGTGGCGTCGGTCGGGGCCATGCAGGGCTGGGGCAGGCGGGCAGTCGGCGTCTGAAGGACGACACCCGCCGACTGGAGACCAGTTCTTCTCGTATGGCCACGTCGCCGAGTCCTCGCCGACGCCAGGCGTCCGGCCACCCTCAGTCGTTTCCCCCGCTATCGGCCCGAGCGTCGTCGTCGTCCGGTCGACCGTAGGAACATCGTTGGCGCGGGGAACGGTAGAAGTGGCGCCGGGATCAAGGGCGGCGTCCGATGGCGGTTGTCCGACTGCCCGATGCCGCCGCCGTCGACTCCCTCTCGCCGCATGCGCCGATGCCAGCCCGACCACCCCGGCGCATCCCCCGGGAGCAGTTTCACTCGTCGTGTTCGTTTATTCGCCATTGTCCTCACGTCTTCCCACGGGGTCGACTTGCACAAAAGCGTTTCCTGGGCGAGCCACCATGGGAAGAGGATGCTCACGTCGACTTTCGAGGAGTCCCATGGACGCGATTGCACTGTTGAAGCAGGACCACCGAGAGGTGCAGAAGCTATTCCGGAGCTTTCGAGGCGCAGGCGTCCGCGCTTCGGAGACGAGCGGCGCCCTCGCTGCCAAGATCGTCACAGAGCTCTCCCGGCATTCGGCGATCGAAGAGGAGGTCCTCTATCCCACGCTCCGCGAGCTCTTCCCGGACGACGAGTCCGAAGAGTTCGTCCTCGAGGCCCTGGAGGAGCATCACGTGGCCAAGTCCATGCTTGCCGAGATCGATCGTTTGTCGCCTCAGGATGAGCGATTCCGAGCCAAAGTCATGGTGCTCATCGACAGCGTCGAGCAGCATGTCGCCGAGGAGGAGCGCACCGTGCTCCCGGAGCTCCGGCGCGCGCTCAGCCGGCAACGGTTGAACGAGCTCGGCGATGCCTTAGCGAGCGCCAAGCGCAGGGCGCCAACCCGCCCGCACCCACACGCGCCCGACGAACCGCCGGCGCTTCCACTGGTGGGTGCGGCGAGCGCAGTCGTCGACCGAGCGAGGGACATAAGCGAAGAGGCAATACGCCGGCTGACCGGCTGAATAGCGGCTGTCGCCGAAAACGACGACTGCATCCTCGGCGGCGATGCAGCCGTGACGTACACACGAGTATGGCTTCTATTTCCACGACAGATGTGCGCCGGCACCTGATGATCCGGGTTGGTTGAGACTGGCGGGAGTCGAGGCGACCTAGTTGCGAGCGTCAGAATCCGTGGATTCTTGGAATCCCCGGTATCTCGCAT
>VAWU01000047.1:2043-2507 GCA_005888325.1 Actinomycetota bacterium | reverse complement strand
GCACGGTTTGCCCGAGCAACACCGTGCCGACCGTGACCTCGCCGACGGCTGTCGCCCCCGCCCCGACGTCGTAGAGCCCGAACGCGTCAGACGGCGCCGTGCTGCGCACTATCAACCGGATGCTGTCGAGGGCCTCCTCGGGACCGGTGTAGGTGATCAACACCCTTTCGTCGCCGCCCAGGTCACCATCGTGCTCGGAGTCGACCGGGGCCGGGTCTCGTCTACGCGCCGCTCCTCCTCCACGACTGCCACGCGTCGCGCGTATAACGCGCTTAGGGCGGCAACGATCCCTGCGACGATCGACACGATCAGCGCAGCCAGAGCCACAGACGAGAGGCTAGGCCCGTCGGCCACCCGCACGATGGGCCGTTCGACCTCGATCACGGAGAACGGATGCCGCTCAACTCCGCAGCGACGGACCTCCACATACGTTGGCGGACGGCTCGCACCCAACTTTGGATCAA
>VAWU01000047.1:0-1975 GCA_005888325.1 Actinomycetota bacterium | reverse complement strand
CTCGACCTCATGCCGCAGCCAGAGCTTGCAGCGACCGCGACCCATGTCGACGACAGGTCGAGGCATCTCAGGATACCGGCGCTGGTAGCCACTGACGCTGTTGAACTGTGCGAGTCCGAGGATCTCAGCGACGGCGTGCGAGTCAATGAGCTGATCCACGTCGACTCGGCGGCCCATGATAAGACTATAAGTCTTGACTCCCGTGAAGTCGATGGTCTAGTCTTATAGACACGAGTTGGCCCCGGCGGGTGCGTGAACACCCCCGGGGCCGTGGCCGGCACCTATATGAGAGGTCCCGACGTGAGCGAGCATAGGCAGCATCGGAGACAAGCCCTCGCCGATGTCGTTGGTCGCGTCGAGCGGGAGCTTGCGGCCGGCGGTTCGGTGTCTGTACAAAGCTTCCGACGGATCAGCGAACTGCTCGATCGCTTCGGCCGGTTTGTCGAGGTTGGTCACGGCGTCGCGTCTCTCGAGGACGTGACGCCCGAGCATGTTCGGACCTTCATGAGCGCTTCCGGCGTGCGACTCAGCAACTGCGTCGCTCAGCAGTCCGGCTCCTCTTCCGGGTGGGCCGCGAGCTTGGGCTGACGTCCGGCGACCCGACCCTCGATTTGGGCCTCCCGGCTCGATCGCTGAGCACCGCGCGTCCGCTCAGCGATGAGGAAGTGGCGCTGTGTCGCACCGCGGCGCTGCACTCGCTGACGAGCACTCGCCTCTCGGCGGCGTGGGCGCTCGCCGAGGCGACGGCCCGCACGGCCGAGCTCTCCCACTTGAGGGTCGCCGATCTCGAGCTCGATCGGGCGCGGGTCTGGATCCATGGTTCGCCGCGGACCGAGGCTCGCTGGGGTCGACTCTCCGGCTGGGGTCGCGTACAGCTGGAGCGTCGGATACCCGAGCTCGGACACCCCGCAGATCCGGCCACCTTGCTGGTCTATGGTGGGGACGGGTCAGCGGAGAGCCGTCAGGCGTCGTCGTGTCAGGCGATCGGCGAGACGTTGCGGCGCGCCGGCCTCACCACCGAACCTGACGTCCGGCCGGTCTCGGTGGCCGCATGGGCCGGCGCGCGCGTGCTGGCCGACACCGGCCGGATCGAAGCCGCTGCCCGCGCGCTCGGATGCCGGAGCCTCGACGCGGCGGCGCGGCTGATCGGCTTCGAGTGGCGCGCCATCGAAGGTGACGCGTGACCCGCGCGCCCGGTGTCTCGGTGCTGGAGCGGGTCGAGGCGATCCTGCGCAACCCCGCGGTCTACGAGCTCGCGGCGCTCGTGCCCGAGCCGGACCGGAGCCGCGGTGGCCGGCGCCGCCAGTACCCGGTGTTCATGTGGATCGTCTACGAGGCGCTCCTGTCGGTCTACGAGAGCGCCCGCCAGGTGGAGGCCGAGCTGGCGCACCCCGTGGTGTGGGCCTTCGTGCGACGCCTGGTGCGCGAGCAGTTCGCGCAAGATCCCTCGCGGTGGCTGCCCGAGCGACCGATGCGCCGCCACCACTACCTCTACGCCCGCACCACCTACCTCGCCCGGCCCGACATCCTCGCGGCGTTGGGCACGCGGCACCGCGAGCTCGCCGCCGCGCAGGCCCGCACGGTCGGGCTGGTCGATCCGGAGGGTCCGGGCTCGTGGACGCATCCCGACCTCACCCGGATGCTCCATGCCGACGGCAAGGTTGTTACCCCTCTCTACAGGGCCCACCCGGGCGACACCCGGGTGGACAAACAGACAGGCGAGATCCTGGCCAAACGCTACGAGCCCGACGGTGCGCTGCACTTCCAAGGCGACGGCGAGACCGCATGGGGCACCAAGTTCGTGCTCGTCGCCGCCCGCGACGAGAACGTGCACGGGCGCATCATCCTGGACGTCGCCTGGGTCCCCAAGCACGGGGCCGAAGCCAAGAGCGCCATGGACTGCTTCACCCGGCTCGCCCCCCTCGTGAGCGGCGCCCAGGGCGTGATCTACGACACCGCGCTGCGCGGCGTCCAC
>VAWU01000046.1:22224-28245 GCA_005888325.1 Actinomycetota bacterium | reverse complement strand
GCTGCGCGACCTCGGCCTCATCCCCCTCAACCGGGTGACGGCCGCCAAAGCCGGCGTCAAGCAGGCGCGGCGCGCCGACGGACAGCGAGTCGAGAAGAGCACCCGGCTCGAAACCCGGACGATCGCCCTCCCCGACGGCAGCACCCGAGCCATCGAGCTCTACGCCCGGGGCGGGGTGGTCGGGATCGGTGAGCTCACCGAACGAGGGGACCTCCACTTCCGCGCACGCACGAGGGTGCGGACGCACCGCAACCCCGACAAGTCGGGCCGCTACCGCTGGTACAACGACTATCGCCTCCCCGACCACCTCGGCGCCGGCGTCGTCACGCTGCGGCTCCACGGAACCCCCGAGGACGCAGCCCGCAAGTTGAACCGGACCGAGAACGTCCGGGTCATCCCGCCCACCGACCCCGACTTCGCCCGGCTCTACCCCCGTCGCAATGACGCCGAGAGCATCAACCGCAACCTGGATGACACCCTCTGGCTGCGCCGCGCCCACAGCGTCGGCCACGCACGCCAGTTGCTCAACCTGCTGGGTTACGCGCTCATGGTCAACGGCCTGGCGCTCCACTGCCACCGGCGACGACACCCTACCGCCCTCGCCGCCTGAACCACTGCCGCTCCCCGAACATCCCGGGGCTTCGGCGCGCCCGCACGCATGATCCCGGACCGTCGCGGGCCCGCTGGGAGCGAACGCGGCACTCTCCTCCACGTTTGAGGCCCCGATGACCACGCGGCCTAGAGTTTTCTGCCATCTTTTCTCCATCCCCCGCCCCCGTCGGGCCGGTCGAAAACCTTGAAGACCCTGGCGGGGAGCAGTTCGCGAGATCACCCGGGAACGCCAACCCCCCGAATCGGGAACGCGTCAACGCCGACGCTGTCGCCAGCCCCGGAGGTCAGCTCGCGGCGATGGGTTCGTTTCTCCAAATCATGAAGGAAGCGCCTGCATGAGCTGGAAGCGGGCGAACGCCCGGTCGGCTTCCCGGCTGAGGCGCGCCCGGATGAGCGAGCACTTCTCGAGCGGACCCTCGTCGATCAGCAACTTCGCCGCCCGCTCGAGCGCCTTGTCGTAGGCCTCGCCCCTCGCTTCTCGACCCGGCGCCACCCGGGCGCGAAGCTCGGCGGCGAAGTCACCGGGCGAGTCGAAGTACTCGTCGACCAGGTCGCGACCGAGGTACTCCCACGCCGGGTCGTCGACCGAGAGCGTCTCGCCGTCCGCGTTGGGGTCGGCGGCGATGATGATCTCCTCGACGTCATTGTCGATCGCGAGGAAGCAGGCGACCTCGCGCCACTCTTCGGCGGAGAGGGCGTCGAGGTCCGAGTCGATGCGGGCGGCCATCCCCTCGAGGCACAAGGAGTACCGCTCCTCCAGTCCATGCTCCTCCCCATGGGATGCGCCGGCCATGCGCTCGGCTTCGAGGCGCTCGAGTCGGCCCAACCGCACATTGACCGCGGCGAACTGGTGGGCGGCCGTGAGCGCCATCGCGTTGTTGGGCTTGAGGGTCGCCACGGTCTCCTCGATGACCGCGGCCACGTGCTCCGGGTCCTCGCGGAACAGGCCGCGGGGCACGGGGACCGGCGAGCCGTAGACGCCGTGCCGAACGGCGTTCCTCGAGCTCGCCGCCTTGCCGTCCTCGGTCCGGGGACCGGTCGAACGCTGGGCGTTGCGCCGGTTGGCGTCGATCCGCTTCTGGCTCGTCTTCCCGGTCGGGTCGTCGGAGGTGGACGCGACGGACGAGGGCGCGTTGCTCTCGATCTGATCGTCAGCGCCGCCCGTTGTTTCGTGCATTGCCATGGTGGCCATCCTTGGTGGAGTGACGCGCTAGGCGCGTCATCGTTTCGGTCGGCCACTGCGGGGGCACTGAGGTCTGTGTCATTAGTACCACCGCTCGGAACGCTCTGGGGTGACTGCAAAATGCGAGTGGTGCAGGCCCCCCGTCGGCGCACCGAGACAGCAACGGCAAGGACATACGCAGAGCGCACCCCCTCCGGGACCGCGGCCCTCATCGAGACACTGGCCGGGCTCGCATCGCTGAATCAGAAGTCCGCAGCGGCCTACTCCGCGGCATGTGGCCTGCCGGCGAGCACGCTCGACGCCGTGAGCCGAGCGGTGACCGCCTCGGTGGAGAGCTCCTGCTCGAAGGCCCGGCGGGCGTCGGATGCGAGACGCGTGGCGAGCTCGTTGTCGGAGAGCACGAGCTGGATGGCGTCGGCCAGCTCGCGCGGGGAGTCCGCGATGAGCAAGGCCTGGCCGCTGGGAAACTCCAGCCCGCTCGCGAGCGCGCTGGTGGCGACGACGGGTCGCTGTGCGGCCATGGCCTCGATGAGCTTGAACGGCACGCCGCCGGGCCGGCGGACGGGCAGTGCCATGACTCGACAACCCGCCACGAACCCCGCGGCGTCGCCGACGGGACCCATCACCTGCACGTTCGGGGTGAGGCTCAGCCGCTGCTCGATCCCAGCGGGCATGCCGGTGCCTGCGAGGCGGACGCGCACCTCGGGCGCGAGGACCCGAAGCAACGGAAGCACGTCGTCAACGAGCATGATGGCCGCGTCGAGGGTGGGGGTGTACGCATAGGTGCCGATGAAGCCCACGATCGGCCTGTCGGGCAGGCGCGACGGGGAGATCGAGGACGCGGGGATGGCGTTGGGCACGACGATTACATGGCGGTTGCCGGAGGTCACCGCGAGCCGAGCCACCTCCGGCTCCCACGTACACCAGATCTCGTCCACGTCGGGAAGGAACAGACGCTCCTGGGCGCGCGCCGCGAGACGGTTGGCGACGAGACCCGGGAGCTTGAGCGGGTTGCGGGCGCCGTACTCCCGCACGAAGGCGCGGGTGAGGCCGCTCAGGACATCGGCAGCATCAATGACCGTGCCGCTGCCGGCGCGCGCCACGACCGGGGCGTAGTGCGACAGGAACGACGGAAGGATCACGAAGTCGGGCTTCGTCCGTGCGACGGCTTCGGCGACGACATCCTCTGCTCCCATCCGGTCGTAGCGGACGGAGAGCGGATAGATGTCACCCCGTCGGTGGCGCAGCGCGTTGTAGACGAACTGCAGGCGTTGCTGCGCACGCTCAGTCGTCGAGAAGGCGTGGTGGGGAACCCTCGGCCCTCCCGCGATCGCCTCGTCGCAGAGGGTGCTCAACCGCTCAGCGCCGGGGTCATCGTCTTCCGTCTGGAACGCGAGCACGGTGGTGTGACAGCCGAGCGCCCGGACGATCTGGAGCTCCTCCATCATCCTGAGCTGGAGTCCCGCCGTTGCTGGGAGTGGCATCGCCGGCAGCACCGTCAGCACCCGCGTCATGCGACTGCCTCGTGCACCGCCGGCGCGACCCGGTCCCCGAGGGCGAGCGGGCTCCAGTCGAACTGGGCCCGGACGGGGTGGGTATCGACGGGGGCGTACCCGTCGCGCCTGGCGGCGCGTGCGAGCGGGCCGGGCCCGTTGACGACGCGCACGACTGCCGTGATGACGTGGCCGATCGGGGGGATACCGATCTCGACGATGGTCTGGCAGAGCTCGGCATCGGGAACCGCATCGGGCCCGACGACCTCGAAACAGCCGTTCGCCGGATGGCGGGGATGCAGGCCGACGAGTTCGACGAGATCCTCGACGTGGCGCGACGGCGCGAGCGGCTCGCCGCGTCCGACACCGACGAACGCGCGAGTAAATGCGCACGCAAGGCGCGATTCGGGTGACGTTGTCGTCACCGGCGCGGCCGAAGACGGTTGTTCCGCCAAGCGCCCTTTGACATCACTGGCGTGGACTCGAAACGACATCGCCGTAAGCCTCGCAAGAGATTCTGCGCTACAGCATGTTGGGGATGGCAACCACGGGTCCTTTAGGCGGGCGGACGAGAACGCCGCGAGCGGCGTCATCTGGCCGGGAGACGCGGCAGACGTTGCCGGTCAGGGCTCTAGGAGAGCTCGACCAGCAGGCTGCGGGGGCCACACTCGAAGAACGTGGGCACGTTCTCGTACCGGTAGTCGGGTGCCGTCGACAGCGCGCCGGTCGGAAACCGCTCGAGCAGCGTCTCCATCCCGATGCGGGCGACAGTGCGCGCCAGGCTCGCTCCGGGGCACACATGGGGTCCCCAGCCGAAGGTGAGGTGATGATCCGCGTTGTCCCGGTCCGGGCGGAACTCGTCGGGGTTGGCGAAGACCCGATCGTCGCGGTTCGCCGACGCGCTCCCGACCACGACCCGCTCACCGGCGCGAACCGGGTCGCCCCCGACGGCGGTGTTTTCCACGCATCCCCGGATGACGAACATCACCGGAGGGCGCAGGCGCAGGCTCTCCTCGATAGCGCCCGCGAGCCTCCGAGGCTCGGACCGCACCGCAGCTTCGAGCCCGGCGGAGGTGAGGACGTGATGGATGAGGTTGCCCAGGAGCTGGCTCGTCGTGGTGAGCCCGCCCGTGATGAGGTTGCGGACGAGCGCCCGGAGCTGGCGTCGACTCAGGCGCTCGCCGTCGACCTCGAGCTGCAGTAGGCGGGTGACCACCTCGTCTGGATGTTCGTTGTCGCCGGCCTCGAGTGCGGCGGCACGCGCCGCGATCTTGTTGTCGATGTAGCCCGCGAACTCGGGGAAGGCATTGGCGAAGCCCTCGCCCCGTTCGGACCGGTTGCTCGCGGGAAAGCCGCTCACCATCAGCTCCTTCGCCCAGCCCGCGATGGTGTCCGCATCCTCCGCGGGAAGCCCGAGCAGATGCACGGTCACCCGATTGGGGAGGGGAACGGTGTAGGCGGGAACCAGGTCGGCGCGCCCGGGTACGGGTAGCGCCGCCAGCAGGTCGGCGGCGGTTCGGCGGATGAAGGGCTCGGCGGACCGCACCACCTTCGGTGTGAGGGCCGTCACCATCACCCTGCGCACCGCCGTGTGCTGTGGCGGGTCCATCTCACCCAGGATCCGGTCTTCGGGCGGCACGACGACGCCCGGAGCCTTGAACCCCGAAGCATTGGAGAACGCGGTCGCGTCACGCAGCACATCGCTGCACTCCGCGTAGCGGGTGACGTAGACCATCCCGTCGCCGATCGCCGCCAACGGTCCGCCGTGGCGCAACTCTTCGAGCAGCGACCAGGCGCCCTGGACCTGATCGGCGTCGAAGGGGTCGAACGTCCTCGCCATGATCGGCGATGCTATGCAGCGACGAGCGACGGCGCGAGGGGTGCGGATGGAAGGCACTGATCGTGGACGGTGACGGTCCCACCATGGAGCCCGACGACCTGACGGTCGAGGACCCGCGGGCGATCATGGGCTGCAACGCGGTCGACGCGTACCGCGTCCCCCGGTGACGACCGCGCGTCCGGCGGGGCCCGACCTGGCCCGCATGCGAGTCGATCGCAGGACGAAGTTGCACGACGCCCTCGCCGGCCAGGACGTGGCGGCCGCGGTGTTGCTCGGCGCGACGAACGTACGGTGGGCGACGGGGGCGAGGGTGGTCGCTGCCGACCAGGGGCGCGCGTCGCACTTCCGCAACGTCGCTGTCGTGCTGAACGGCGATCCCGTTGTGCACCTCTTCACGCATCACCCTGACGGCGTTCCGGCTGATCACCCCGCCGACCACGTGCATGCCGGCCTCGACGTGGAGTGCGACGCGGGGGCAGGGGCGCTGGTGACCTTCGTCGGCGACCGCACCGGTGGCGGCTCGGGCGGCAGGATCCTGCTCGACGAGTGGACGATGGCGCTGCGGCGGGCCTGGACCGCGCGCCTGGCCGACGCGGCTCCCGGCGACGCCGCGGCGTCGCTCATGAGCGAGGTCAGGTTGTGCAAGACGCCCGACGAGCTCGCGTGCATCCGCACCGCGCAGTGGATCAATGAGCAAGCGATGCTCGACGTGCAGGCTGCGCTCCGTCCGGGGATTCGCGGCGTCGAGCTGTCGGGTCTGTTCCTCCGCCGCGCGTTCGAGCTCGGCGCGCATCAGAACACCGTCGACCCGATCTGGCAGGCCATGCCCGACTCGGTCGCGGCGGGGCCCGGCTCGGTCACCGGCGACCTCGTCTTCCCCACTGTCACCACCG
>VAWU01000046.1:10377-22170 GCA_005888325.1 Actinomycetota bacterium | reverse complement strand
ACGTGGATCGTCGGGGCCACGCCGTCCCCCGCGCAGCAGGACCAGTTCCGGCTCTGGAGGCGGGTGGTCGACGCCGTGCTGTCCGTCGTCAGGCCCGGCGCGACGGGGGGCGACCTCACGCGGGCCGCGCTGGTTGCCGCCGCCGACGGCCGTCGACCCTGGTTGGCCCACCTCTACCTCGCGCATGGCATCGGGGTGGACAGCGCGGAGGCGCCGTTCATCGGCACCGACCTCGGTAAGGAGTTCGACGAGAGCATCGTGCTCACGCCGGGGATGGTCCTCGTGCTCGAACCGGTCGCGTGGACGGACGGCACGGGTGGCTATCGGGCCGAGGAGATCGTCGCGGTCACCGACGACGGGTTCCGGCTCCTGTCGGATCACCCCTACGGGCCCTACGTCGCGTGATCGCGGAACGGCGAGGTCGCGCGCTCACCGCGATGACGCGGGACGAGGTCGACGCGCTCATCCTCGGCAAGGAGGCGAACGTCCGTTACGTCTCGGGTGCCCGGCGCTTGTGGCTGGCGGGGGCGCGCGCGTTCGCGCCGAGCTGCGTGCTGGTGCACGAGACAAGCGACGTTCACCTGCTGAGCATCACGGACGACGGCGTGCCTGGCGACATCCACCTCCAAAACCTGTATCCGATCACGTGGAACCCGGCGAACCTCCTCGGCCGGCTGACGCGCATTCCCGGGCTCGCGGCCGCACGCCGGATCGGCGTCGACGGCCTCACACCGCTGATGGACGCGCTGCTGAGCGCCACCTTCCCCAGGGCAGAGCTCGTGGACGGCCAGGCCCTGATGCTCGCCGCCCGCGCGCGCAAGCTCTCGGCCGAGGTCGATTGCATCCGCGCCGCGATCGGTCTGGCGCAGCGTGCGCTGGCCCAGGTCGTCGGCGCCACCCGGCCTGGCATGCGCGAGCGCGACCTGCTCGCGCGCTTCGAGCAGTGCATGGCCGATCTGGGCACCACGACTCCGGCGTTCGAGGGAACGTTCGGCCACCGTTTTCCTTCCGACCGCGTGCTGGCGGGGGGCGAGGCACTCGTGCTCGATGTCGGTGTGCTCGTCGACGGCTATCAAGGGTGCCTGGCCCGTACGGTCAACGTCGGCGAGCGTGAGGTGTCGACGGGGCCCGCAGATGTTCTGTTCGACGCGCTGGCGGCCGCGGTGCGGCCGGGCGCGACGGGTTCCGATCTGTGGGCGGCGTGGGACGCTTCCGCCGCGCCCCGCCCGTCTGAACCGGCCGCCTACGGGGTCGGGCTCGGCGTCGAACCACCGATCATCGGCGAGGACGTCACCGAGCTCTTGCCTGGGATGACGCTGTCCCTGCGCGCCGAGGTCGACGGTCGGGTGCGCCGTGACTCGGTGCTCGTGACCGACACCGGTGTCGAGGTGCTCGAGGAGCAGACCCGCATCGGCTGAGTCAATCTCCGGCCGGGCTCGGCGTGACGGGTGGTTCAGCGCTGGAAGTTGGGTGTCGGGCCCGTCGCCCATGTCGTCGAGTCGAGCTCGAGGCCTGGTTGGGTGGGGAGCACTTCGAGGTCCATCGCCGTGAGGCGGGTGCGCACTCCCAACCGCACGGCCGCAACTTCACTTATCGGAATGCGTCCGCCAGGCCAGGATCGTTGAACTGGTCGTAGCCGCACACCTGCCCGTTGCGCAGCTTCCAGATGTAGACCCACGAGCTCTCGCCCGGCTTGTCGGTGTTGCGCACGCGGAAGCTGACGTCGCCCATGGCGACGACGGTGTCGCTCTGCGCGACGAGCTCATTGACGGGGTGCGCGGTGACCTCCACAGCGCCGCCGAGCGCCTGGAAGAAGTCGACCACGTTGGCCTTGCCGGCGTAGTCGCCGGACCACGGGACGATCGGGTCAAGGTGCGCCGCGAAGCGGACGTCGTCGGTGAGCTGATCGAGGATGAAGGGGATGTCTCCCCGCCCGAAGGCCTCGAAGATCGACTCCACGAGCTGAAGGTTGTCCTTTTCGGTCATCGGTGGCTCCTCTGTTCGGTTGCTGAGGGTCCGCTCGACCGGGTGGCGATCCGGACGCACTCACTCGGGTTATTGATAAAGCTATATATCATAGCTATAGCTGTCAATCGAAACCTCGGCTACCATGCGCGCCATGTCGAGCGACGCATCGGCGACGGCGAGCAGACCCCACTCGGACCGGCGCGCTCGTCGCCGGCTGGAGACGATCGAGGAGATCCTCGACATCGCCGAGGCGGTGATGGCCGAAGACGGTGTCAACGCGCTCAGCATCTCGGAGGTGGCCCGCCGGCTCGGCGTGCAGCCGCCGTCGATCTACAAGTACTTCCCGTCGCTCATCGCGATCTACGACGCGTTGTTCGAGCGCGGCATGCGCCTGCACCTCGAGGTGCAGCGCGATGCGATGGCCGATGCCGCTCCGGGCCTCGACGCCCTCACCAAGGGGCTCGAAGCAACCGGTCGATGGGCGCTCGCGAACAGGGCGCTTGCGCAGCTGATGTTCTGGCGACCGGTGCCCCGCTTCGAACCAACCGCGGAAGCCATGGAACCCAGCATCGAGATGGTGAACCTGCAACGCAGCGCGCTCACCGATGCAGTCCGCGCCGGCGAGCTCGGTCCCGGCGCCGACACCGACGACGCGCACTACATCGTCTCGATCCTCATCAAGGGCGTGCTCACGCAGGCGCTGGCCAACGAACCCGACCTGCCCTGGGGACAGGGGCGCTTCACGCCCGTCTTCCCCAAGCTCATGGAGATGCTCCCCGCCCTCTACCCGCCGAGCACCCAGCGGCCTCGCGCACGCTGATCGCGATCACGACGTTGGTGGACCTGGGTGTCCACTGTGCGAACACCCAGGCTGCACGAGCGCCTCATCTCGTCGGTAGTTCAAGGCGCGGTGCTCGGCTTGCTTGACGCAAGAGCGACGGATGACAAGGAGGGCGGCTGCTTCCGACGTGGGTTCGCTCGGCTGAGCCCGGATCCAGTGGCTCAGTAAGGCCCGGTTCACGCCAGAACGACGGCTCGGTGGACGGCCTCACTGCCGACTTTGTTCGCTAGGCACGCGGGTCTGGCATGTCGGTAGCCAAGGGCGCCTAGCAAGCCAGAGCGAGCGACGACTGAACCGGTCCTGATCGGCGTCTAGCCTGCCCGTGAGGCAAGGGGTGCGGATATGGCGATTGAGGTCCGCGTTGTGGCCAATGCGGATGAGGCCACCGTCGTCTGGCAGAGCGATAGTCGGATCGGCGATTGCCGTGGCTTCGCGTTGTTGCGGGAAGGGCGAGAGCCATCCGGCGTGACAGTCGAGAGCATTCTCCACACGTCGGTGGGATTTGCCGATCAGAAGCCACACCCGCCGCCGGGGACGTTTCGGCCGAGCACCGAATGGCCGATTCAGCGCTTCTTGTGGAGCGACTACGACGCCGAGCGCTTCGACCAGGTCCGATACCGGGTCGTACCGATTATTGGTCGCGCCGGAGCCCTTCAGAGGGCGCCCGAAAACCAGCAAAGCGATTGGTCGGCGTGGGCGCGGGCCACTACCGGTCAGACGCCGGGCCTCAATGCGTACTTCAACCGCGGCATCGTGGCCGCGCAATGGCTCCGCCGGCGGCTGGCTGTGCCGGCGTCCGAGGAGCGAAAGGCGCTCAAGGATGTGATCAGCGATCCGACCTCCAAGATCCGCGAGTTCCTCGCCGGCCAGGACCGCGTCGCGCTGCTTGCGCTCCTTGATGAAGCTGAGGCGAGCCGTCAGCAGATCTACGCGGCCTTGTACGAGCTCAACGACCCCGAGCTGATTCCAAGGCTGAAGGCGTTGGGTGAGCGCTGCAACTTGGTGCTGGCCAACGGCGCGTTCTCTGCCACGACGCCGGATGAGAATCTCGACGCAAGCAACGATCTGGCCGCCTCCGAGGTTGCGCTACACCGCAGGCTGGTGGGATCGGGCCACTTCGCGCACAACAAGTTCGTCGTTGTCTGCGACCACGAAGGCAAGCCGCTGCGGGTGTGGACGGGCAGTACCAACTGGACCGTGACCGGGCTGTGCACCCAGGCGAACAACGCGCTGTTGATCGACGATCAGACCGTCGCGCGGGCCTTCCTCGACTATTGGAACCGCCTGCTCGCCGCGGGCGATGACTATCCACCTGAATTGGCCGACACCGACAGCACGCCCATGATCACGAATGTCGGGTCGTCGCACGTCACCACCTGGCTCACCCCGGTACGCAAGAAGGTCGACCTTGCCGACGCGCGCACCCTCATCAACGGCGCGCGGCAGGGGATCCTGTTCTTGATGTTCAATCCCGGCCCGAAGGAGACCCTGTTCGACGATATCCTCGCTCGCCGCGACGCCGGCGTGTTCGTCCATGGCGTCATCAACCAGGATCCGGGCGGCAGGCAGACACCCAAGGTGCTCCTGCTCGACCGAGGCAAGGAATTGCCCAGTGACCCGGGCGTCATCCTGCCCGCCAACGTTTCCGAGGACTTCGGCTTCTGGGAACAGGAGCTTCGCAGCTACTCCTTGGCCATGGTGCACAGCAAGGTGATTGTGATCGATCCGTTCGGGGCTCACCCCGTCGTGATGACGGGCTCGCACAACATGGGGCCGAAGGCCAGCGCGAAGAACGACGACAACCTCGTGCTGATCGAGAACGCTCCTGGCCTGGCGGGTGAGTACGCGGTGAACGTGCTGAGCATCTATAGCCAGTACAAGTGGCGCTTCAATATGTTGCCCAAGCCGAGCACCCGCTCGACCGTCAAGGGAGCCAAGCCAAAGCAGTCTTCGGCGCGTCGGTGGCAAGGGCTACGCGATGACGACACCTGGCAGGACGACTTCTTCTCGGGCCCGCGGGTTCGCGAGCTTGACTTCTGGTTCGGCCGCTTGGCGTCTCCCCCGGGCTGAGCGGTCGCATCATCGAATCCGGGCGGGTCCCCCCGCGGGAGGAGGACCCTTTCGTCGAGCGCGGCGACGGGCCTAGAGTCACGGTCGGCTTTCTCCGGGAGGTGCGATGGCGGGGTCGATGATCTACCGGCTGCCCGTGGCCGACGCGACGGCGCCCCACATGATCGCCTTCCGCAGCGCGATGGCCAAGGCCGAGGCCATCAGCGACAACCGGGGGTACAACTTCATCGCCGGGTTCCACGGGGCGCCGTTTTGGTACTGCTGGCACCACCAAATCAACCGCCGCACGCGGATCAGGGCGCAGCTGTTCCTGCCCTGGCATCGCGCCTATCTCTGGTACCTGGAGCAGGCGTTGCGAGATCAGGAGGAGGCCGGAGCGCAAGTACCGGCCGCGTTGCCTTACTGGGACTGGACGACGCAGAGCCGGATCCCGCCGGCCTACGCGGCGACGAAGGTGGGGACCGAGGCCAATCCGCTCTATGCCACCAAGGCCGTCGTGCCCAATGCTCAGCCGCCAATCAACCGACGAACCACCCGGAGTCCCGGGCGCACACCCGGCAGCCGGCTGCCGACCGCAGCGGAGATCGCCGACGTACTGACAGACACCGACTGGATGTCGTTCGCCGACCGCCTCGAGGGCTTCCACGACGACGTGCATGTCTGGGTCGGCGGCAGCATGCAGGATGTGACAACGGCGGCGTATGACCCGATCTTCTTCGCGCACCACTGCATGATCGACCGCATCTGGTATCTGTGGCAGGTCAAGCACGGCAGCGGCGGCATCCCAGGAGAGCTCCTCGATCTCGAGCTGCCACCGTTCGGGAAGCGGACTCGTGACGTCCTCGACGTGCAGGGACTGGGCTATGAGTACGCGGCCAGCGCCGCCAACGTTCCCGTGCCCACAGGCGGCGCACAATGAGCGAGCTGCACGTTTTCGGTCCCATCGCGCACGGCGCTGATCGATCGATGTTCCGCGCTGATCTCGAGCTCTACGGGATCAACCACTTTCGCCCGTCGTACGTGGGGCTCGTCTTCTTCAATGACCCCGAGGCGGATCCCGACAACGCCAGCGAGGACCGAGCGAGCTATGCCGGCCGCTTCGCGATCTTCGGGCATCAGAGTTGTTCCGGCGATGAGGGCCATTGCGAGGTCCATGAGCATCTTCGGCGCTTTGATGACCGGCCCTCCCACCCGCTGACGCGGGCGTTCAAGCGAGTAATCGTGACCGACGCGCTTCGTCGTTGTCTCGACGAGGAGCTCACCATCTCGATCGTCGTATCGGCGGATCCCAAGGCTGCGATGGAGTTTGAAGGTCCGCTGCTGGATCTCCAAGGCATGCAGATCAGCACATTCGTCTAGCGAGCGCGCACAACCGACGGGCGCGGGAGGCTCAATCTGAGTGGCCAGTGACGGCGCGGTTAGTTCCGAAGCGACGCTCGATGAGCGGCGTTCTCGAGCGCTCCTGCCTCCGTCCCCGGGTTCCGACGCATCGCGGCCAGGCGACCAGGATCGTCTGACTCGTGGTCTGCGCTTGGCACTCGGTGTCTTCGGCTGTGGATTCGCGGTGGCAGGGGTCGCGAGCGCCTTTGTTGGAACGGGTGATGCATCAACGGCGGTCCTGGTGTCCGCGGGGACGGCGGTGATGTTCGTCGCCTATCTCGGCCCATACATCACACACATCAAGTTCCAGCAGTTCGAGGCGGATCTCGAGGCGATTCGTCAGACCGCCGTGCGCGAAGTTCGTACGGTCAAAGACGAGGCTGTGCAGACGGTCCAGTCGGTGAAGAACGAAGCCCTCGAGAGCGTCCGGTTGTTGCAGGAGTCTGCCCGATCGTTTGAGGGGCTACGAACAACCATGCCGGGTGGTGGCGAGCGCGACATCGAGTTCGACAAGCAACTGCGGCAGGCAGAGGCTCAAGCCCGGGAAGGGCGAATCAACACCGAGCAAGTCGCTGAGTGGCTTGCCACCAAGACCCCCGGGAATCGCATCTTGGCACTTGGCGCGATGCGCGGGGATCCGCGGCTGCTTGACTTCGACCAAATCCTTGATGTGATCGATGATCCACACGGTGGGTTCGATCAGGATCGCTTCCTGCTGCTTGTGGCCGAGATGATTCCACAGCTGAACGATCATCAGCGGCTCAGACTGCGTCGGGTGATTGAGCATCAGCGGAGCAGTGGTGAGATCAAGCCACAGCGCATTCGATGGCTCACGTCGGAGCGGATACTGCGCCTCCTCACCAGATGAACGATCAGTGGAGGGTCTGGCGACCGCCTCGGAGCGTAGCGTTCAGCGAACCGGAGCCATGACGACGGGAGAAGCGAAGCCGATGAACGAGAACGATCCGGGCGCGAAGGCCGCTCAGTTCGGACCGCTCGCAACCGCCGTCCTCGGAGTCTTCGCGACGATTGCCGGAGGGCTGACGGTGGCCGGCGGAGGCCCAGATCGCGTCCTACGCAACCATCCGCTGTTGGCGCTCGGAGCGCTGAGTGCGCTGACGGCGACACTGTCGTTCGCAGGAGGGGCGACCTTAGCGTCCTCGGCGTCGCGGGATGCCTCCCAACGTTCAAAGAGTAGCGGGCGCCTGGTAAATACTCTCTTGATATCGCTCTTCTCTTCTTGATTGCTGGCGCCGCGTGTTCCTTTGTCGCTGCGTTTGAGACGTCACGAGATCACTTCCAACCAACGATTGACGCCGAATTCTCGTCGACGCGTGGTTTCCTGACGCTGGAGGGCCGCGTGACGGACAGCGGCTTACGTCATTCAGAACACGTACGCATCCGCGTCTTTCGAACGGGTCCGGGCAAGCCGTTGGGCGACGCGATCTATCAGGCGGACCAGGGCGCTGACGCCGGCGGCAAGGTCGATGCGAAATTTTCTGTGCCCCTTGAGCCAAACGGAGAGCCGGAGGTTCAGATTGAGGCGTGGACAGGGCACGAGCCGGACTGCGCCAAGGACCTGACGAACGCCAAAGTCACGCTCGGCTGTGTTCTCTTATCTCTTCCGGCGCCAGACGCCCGGCCGCATCTGGTCGCGGCCGTTGACGGCAACGGCGCCACTCAGGCGCTGCAACTCAAGATCAGCAAAGGGCGGGGTGTCGACGATCGCCCGATTGAGGTCCGAGTCGACGTCGTGCCGACGGGAGCCACCGGCTCGATCCCCATCTTTCGTACGGTGCTGACGGCCGACGCCGAGGGCCACGTGAGCGAGACGCTCAGAGTGACCGTTCCCGCCGATGCAACCTCGGTCTGCTCAACAGCGAGACTCCTGACCGAGCCGCCAGCAGCGCCGAGTTGTCCGCCGTCACCGGAGGACCACGCTACTGCGTGGGCCCTGATCGCAGGCCCGATAGGAGACCCCGTGCCAGCGCCCGCGCGAGACCCCTAGGTCCAGCCTGGCCGAACGTGCGGCTTTCGACTGGCCAAGAGCTGTTAGCGAGACTGTCGAGGACGCTGCCGAGGAGCCGCCGTTGGCGACGCGGAGGAGTTGCCTGTCGCGCCGAACGCCGACGAGGGCCGAGCATGTAGCAGCCGTCGCGGAACCCGCGGCGAGCCGCACGCTGAGAGCTGCGCGTCGCGACCAGCCCATCGCCGCCGCCCGCTTGACGCCCACCCGTCTCCTTGATCGACCCGCGTCCGACGACCTGGCTGCGAGTCCTTGCTCGACGCCGGTAGGCGGAGGGGTCCACTCGCGGTAGGCCTGCGATCACCTCCCGATCGGGCGAATGGCGGCGAAGGCCCGGGAATCCGCCTCCTGGCGGGGGGAGATGGGGCAGCACGGTTCGAACGCTCTCATCGATTTCTCTGCACCCTTCACGGCATGCCCTACCGCATTGACGGCCATGAGCTGTCGGCCAGTGTCGCCGACCCGGGATCGTCCGTGGGCATCTGATTTGGGAGACCGTTCACCTAGCTGGTCCCGTCGAGCCCGGGACAAGTGACTCCTGCGGGGGCCTTTTCGCCAAGAACCTCTCGGCTGCGCTCTGTCCGTTCGCGAACAGTCGGTCGCGGACCGATTTGTCAATCCCGAAGTCCGTCGCAGAGACGCCGGTGGTGTCGACGTAGATCGTGCGTCGGTTCACGCCTTCTTCTGCCAGGCGATAGCGATTCCAGTCGCTGGTTAGCGTCTCCAGACACGTGATCGCGATCCCCAGCGCGGTCCGGACTTGCCGATCAGCTGTAGCGTTCGGCTCGGCCGACAGCTTCACGCCCCATGTGGGCCAGCGCGCCGGCTTTCCATCCGTGCGGTCGAAGACGGTGATCGGGAAGTTCGAGAGCAGGCCGCCGTCAACCCAGGTAACGGTCCCGCTCGCGCTGTCGAATTGAACCGGCCGAAAGTAGAACGGGATCGAAATCGATGCGCGAACCGCGTCGACTACGCGCTGCTGCCCGGCCTCCTTGCCGTACTGCGAGTAGTCCCATGGCAGCCGGACCAACGCCCTCCGGGAAAGGTCGCTCACATGGACGACCAGCGAATAACGCTGGTAGTCAGCGAGTGAGCTCTGCAGGTCGACCGTCTCGAGGTCGCGGAAGGTCGTCACCCCCGCTTGCTCCAGCTGCGGGCCGAGCCAGTCGATCAGGTAGTTCCCCGAATGGGCGCCCTCGTGGAGGAGCAGCTCTACCCCTTCGCCCAGCCGGCCTGAAGCCCGTTCGAGGATCGATCCGCCGGCAAACTTGCGGTATTGGACGCTGTTCATCACCTCCACGAGTTCGCTCATCTCTCGACCGGCCTTCTGCCAAGCCGCGACCAGCGACGCGACGATGGCTCCCGCGCTCGTGCCAGCGATCCGGGGGAACCTGTAACCCGCTTTGTCGAGCGCGAGTACCGCGCCCAGCAAACCGATGCCCTTCACCCCGCCACCCTCGAGCACAAGGTCCGCCTTCAGTTGCTCCGCCATTCTGGCTCACCTCCCGATATTGCGCGTGCACTCCGGACGTGCCGGTGGGCGACAACCGAGGCCTGCCCTCGGGGCACCCTCACGGTAGTCAAAGGGAGGAATGCGTACTCATGTTGCGTTGTGAATGTAGCGGGCCGCGTTGAGCGGTGATGCTGAGCATTGCGCGTGGCGATCGCACAGCGTCGGACGTGAGGACGACCGGGCGCTGTGCATCGGCGGAATTTGAGCTCAGCTCTGTACGGTCCCTCGGCGACTGCTTCGACAACAGCGTCGCCGAGAGCTTCTTCGGCACCGTTCAGCTCGTTGTTCGACGAGCACCGCTGGAGGAGCCGTGAGCAGCTCGCGATGGCCGTCTTCGACTGGATCGAAGCCTGGTACAACCGGCGCCGCCGGCACTCCTACTGCAAGATGCTCAGCCCCGTCGACTACGAAGCCCGACACACCCTCACCGCAACCGCGGCATATCACCACAACCGACCCGTCCGCTGGATCGGGGGAAGCTCAGACCGTTGTCGGCGCCGCTGGCTGCGGGCCCAACGAACCCCGAAGGGTCGGGACTCGCGAGGCCGAGATCCGGCTCGACGCCCCCGTTCTGGGGCGGCGCTACGTTCCAATGGTCTCCTCTGCGTCGTTCCAGCGGCCCTGGTCGGACAGTCGTCGATCAGGTGATTTGGTCAGACCGGTACAGATCTGTTTTGCGATCATTGTGTAAGCCGCACGACAGACGACACCCTCGCGCCAGCGCGATCGTGGAGGCAATGCCAGAAAGTGCGGCGAAAGCACCTGAACATCCGCGCATGCGAGAGACTCACGAGGGCCCGCGTGCACGACCGTGGAGGAAGACAGTGACGAGGTCAGCTAAGCGAATCTGTAGCGACAACAACTTCACTGTCGCCCTCACCACCTCGCGGGCGGACTCTCAACGCGCGAGCGAGACTCCAGGCAGCGGCGTGAGAGGGCGGCTCGTCAGCGGGTTTGGTGCACGCAGTGAGCGCCACGTCGACGTGGCGCTTGAGCGAGCTCGGCCCTCCGAGTCAGGGCGAGCGGTGACGAAATCGATAGCTGCGGTCGTCGGGCTCACGGCGGCGATGTCCGCACTTCTTCTCGGTTGCGGTGGCGGGCATGAGGAGCGCACCTCGGAAGCTTCTCGGCGGACGTCGACGACCGCTAGGGAGAGTGTCCCGGATTCTTCCGACGGTTCGGGACCGCTATCCGAAACCGGCACGACCCAGACGCCTCCACTCGACAGCGGCGTGCTTGGACCAGGCACCGTTGATCGGGGTGGGCGAGGCGGTGGCGCCGGCACCAATCGGGGAGGCGGCAGCGGCAACGGCGGCGGAGCCGGCGGGGGAGGCGGAGGGGGAGGCGGAGCCAGTGGTGGAAACGCCGTCGTGATTGTGGGGGGTCCCACATTGAGTGATGACTATCCGGAGCATTGGGGCAATCTCTATCTCACGGATCCGTCGCAGTGTGCCGTCTTCACCAACGACTCCGACCATCAGATCATTATTCGGTCAGTATCGGTTCCGAGTCCTCTGGTGCTCGTTACCGACTGCTCACCAGACGGCCAAGGGCGAAGCACGACGGGGTGCACAGCGGGCCTCGCGCTGCCCGCCGCCGGGGGGTGCGTGGCGGGGATTCAATTCGCGCCCGGCACAGACCTGACGAAGAACTACACGGGTGACAATAACTGGGATCTGTCGCAGATATGCACGGACACCGCGAGCCCGCCGTGTTCGGAGAAGGACGTGGCCGCGCGGCATCCATCGGTGACGAGTCCGGTCGAGGTGTGGTGGACAGTCACGCTGCCCATCCGGTTTTGCGGAGCAACCGACTACGCGGACGACCAGGGCAATCCCGGCGGCGCGGGTTCCAATCCGAGGAACGGCTGTACTGCGCCCTCGCCTGAGCAGCCGTCGCGCGCGACCGGCTCGCTCTACACTGCGTTCATCGCCTCTTCGTTGTTGTCACATGGCCACACGGTCTGACAACGCGGCTGTCGAGATCGCCCCAGCC